>JAZOLR010000200.1:0-3463 GCA_045653255.1 Eubacteriales bacterium
ATAAAATAGCGTTGTATATTGCATAATACGGATTTTCCGTTGTTGAAGCAATAAGCGTTATTCTTCCGTCTTCTATATATTCAAGTAGTGACTGCTGCTGTTTTTTGTTAAAATATTGAATTTCGTCGAGGTATAACAGAATGCCGCCCGACCCGAAAATGTCGGAAGTCCCGAGCGCAATTTCCTTTACGTCGGAAAGGGTGGCGGTGGTTGCATTCAGTTTGTACAGTTTAATATTTGCCCGTTTTGCTATGATGTTTGCGGCGGTTGTTTTTCCCGTTCCTGGAGGTCCTGAGAAAATCATATTGGTTATTCTGCCGTTATCAAGCATTTTTCGGATAATTCCGTTTTTTCCTAGCAGATGTTTTTGCCCGACCATTTCGTCAATGGTTTCGGGACGAATTCTGTCTGCGAGCGGTCGATTAGTCATTTTTTGCTCCGTTGTTAATTGAGTGTATTTTCGTTTAATGTGAAAAGTTTCTTTATTTTGTGTTCAAGTATTGGATTGTGTACGGATGAGTGTATAAAGTCATTAGCATCTTCAAATGCGGTATGCAACAACTCCGTGTCCGAGTACAATGATGAAAATTTAAGCGTAAGCCCTCCGCTTTGGCGTATGGAAGTATTGGCTGTTGAGGCAAAAAAGTCGCCTGGACCACGCATTTGAAGGTCTTTTTCTGCAATTTTGTATCCGTCGTACGCGGTTTTCATTATTTCAAGACGCTCTTTTGCCGTTTGACCTTTCGCGTCAGATACAAGAATACAGTAGGATTTTTTCGTTCCTCTGCCAACTCGTCCGCGAAGTTGGTGGAGTTGAGAAAGTCCGAATCTTTCGGAATTTTCAACTATCATCAAACTTGCGTTTGGAACGTTTACTCCAACCTCAATTACAGTCGTAGAGACGAGTATATCAATTTCTCCCGATGAAAATTTTTTCATTACCGCATCTTTTTCTGTTGGTTTCATTTTCCCGTGGAGGAATTCAATGCGCAAGTCGGGGAAGGTTTCTTCTTTCAAAACCTTTGTGTAATCAATAATGTTTTTCAAGTTTGGTTTGTGCTCTGCCGAAGATTTTGTCAGAATTTCTTCGAAAGAAATTTCGTTGAGTTCGTTCGCTTCGGATTCTTCGATTGCAGGACAAACAATGTATACTTGTCCGCCGGACTCAACTTGTTTTCTTATAAAACCGTTCATTCTTGCGCGGTAACTTTCGTCAACGGCAAAAGTATCTACTCTTTCTCTCCCTTTTGGCATTTCGTCTATAACGGAAACGGAAAGATCTCCGTAGAGTGTGAGAGCAAGTGAGCGCGGGATTGGAGTAGCGCTCATTACGAGCATGTGTGAGGTTTTGTTTTTTTCTTTTAGAAGAGAACGTTGATTTGCGCCAAAACGGTGTTGCTCATCTGTAATGATAAGTCCAAGATTGGAAAAAACTAATTTGTCATTCAAAAGTGCGTGTGTGCCGATGAGTATATCGGTTTTGTTTTCATCACTTTGTATTGACGCGTATATTCTGTTTTTATCTTTTTGTTTGGTTGAGCCTAAAAGCAACTCGCATTTTATTCCCAATTTTTCAAAAATCGGGACAAGGTCTGCAAAGTGTTGCGTTGCGAGCACTTCGGTGGGGACCATGAACGCACATTGGTATCCATTTTTTACGGCTGTATAAATTGCTGCGGCGGCACAAATGGTTTTTCCGCTTCCTACGTCACCTATCAAAATTCTCGACATCGGCGGCGAGTTGCTATCAGTGCATTCCATATCGTTGTTTATTTCTTCTATTACGCGTTTTTGAGCATTCGTTAACGTATAGGGAAGAAGCGAAGTAAGTGGAGTTATATCTGTGTCGGGGCATTTAGGGCCTGATACCTCGTTTTGCTTTTTCTTCATCGTATGCAGTGCAAGTGCGAAGCAGAAAAGTTCGTCGTAAGCCATTCTCTTCATCGCATTTTTGAGTGATTCTGCATTTTGAGGTGCGTGAATATCGGAAAGAGCGACAGAAAGAGACGGAAATGAATATTTCTTTCTGATATATTCAGGCAAATGATCGTAAAGTTCGGGCTTTGCCATCTCAAGTGCTTCCGTGGCAGCACTGGCAACAAGTTTGTTTGAAAGCCCACTAGCCAAAGGATATACTGAGATATATTCAGGCAGAACATGGTTCCGTTTTACAACTTCGTATTCAGGAGAAATAAGTTGATACTTTTTTCCCGACAAAGTGAGTTTTCCCCAAAAACGAAATTCTGTACCTACAGTGAATACGTCTTTTAAGTAATTTTGATTGAAGAATACTGCTTCAACTGTTCCGCTTTCATCAAAAACGCGGAATTTTGTGATAGACATTCTTCCTTTGATGTTGGCGCTTTTTGGGGTTGTTGCGACAGTAAGAAGAAATGCGTGTGTTTCTCCGTCAAGCGCATCTTTGAGTTTTGTTATGTTTCCCCTATTTTCGTAGGCGCGGGGAATATGGTAAATAATATCTTCAAGCGTATGAAGACCAAGTTTTGCAAAAGCCTTTGCTCTTGTTTCTCCTATTCCCGAAAGAACAGTGAGAGGTCTTTCCATAAGATTTTTCAAAGCCCCACTCCTTTGTGTTTTATCATAAAGATAATCCTAATATTACTATTGTACAACAAAACTTGCTTTTTTGCAATAAAAAATATGCGTTTTTTGACTTTTTTTCATAATTTAAATAAATATCGTCTTTTTATGTTTACTTTTTGAAGATTATCTGCTATAATGTATTTGTTATATTATGCCTATATGTAAAACAATATATAAATTTTAGTGGAGGTAACGCTTTTAAAGTGAATAAAGATATGAAAATGAACGAAAAAAGCAAATTGGCTACAAAACTTGATATAGCCGTTTTCATTATACTGACTTGCGTTGCGCTTGTTGGACTTGTTTTGCTTCAGGAATTTACGGAGTTGTCGTATATTTATAAATGTCTTTTGTGCGTCTTTTCGTACTTGTTCTTGCTCGGTTTGTGGGCAGATATAAGAATAAGACGTCAAACACTTGCTACCCCGAAGACGCTTGACGTGATTTTTGACAGTGAACTCGGCGCTGCGATTCTCGCAATGAATGCCCCTGTCATTTTATGTGACGATGACGGGAAAATCTATTGGTGCAATAATTCTTTGGTTAAAAAGGCAAAAAAGAAGAGAATTGTTGCGGGAATGAATATAAACGACATATTCGATTTTGACTTGTTAGAGGGGACAGACGAAGATTTTGAACCTCTTGTGTATCTTGGTGACGATTCTTTCAAGTGCGATAATATTCCTTGCGAAATGTGCGGAAAGAAATACCGCTTCGTAGTTTTTGAAGAGTACACAGAATACTTGGCACTTTCAAATAAATACGACAATGAATGTCCTGTCGTTGCTTATGCGGTAGTGGACAACATCGATGAAATCATTCAGTACGTTCACGTTGATTTTGTAAAAACTATAAACGA
>JAZOLR010000201.1:0-1535 GCA_045653255.1 Eubacteriales bacterium
GACTCGGGTGACATCACTTATCTTACTAAGAAAATAAGAAAGTTACTTGACGACGCAGGCCTTACCGAGTGTAAGATAGTAGTTTCCAACTCGCTTGACGAGTATATAATCGCAGATATTATAAGACAGGGCGCAAAGGTCGACGCTTTCGGGGTCGGCGAGAGACTTATAACCTCGAAGAGCAATCCTGTTTTTGGCGGAGTATATAAGCTTTGTGCTATTGAAGATTCTGAAGGAAATATAATTCCTAAGATAAAGATAAGCGAAAATGCCGCAAAGGTAACGACTCCTCACTTTAAGAAGATATACCGCATATATAGTAATGATGATATGAAAGCGGAAGCTGACCTTATCTGTCTCCATGACGAGACGATTGACGACAGTCAGCCGCTTGAGATATTAGACCCTATCCATACCTGGAAGAGGAAGGTTATAACAAACTATACGGCAAGAGAACTTCTTGTTCCTATATTCAAAGTCGGCAAGCAGGTATATGAACTGCCGAGCATACACGAGATAAGAGAACACTGCAAGCGCGAGATAGACTTCCTTTGGGAAGAGGTACTCAGATTTGAGAATCCTCATAATTATTATGTCGACCTTTCTCAGAAACTTTGGGATATAAAGAACGAAATGTTGCATAAAATGCGCAAAAGTGGTGCAAAATAAGGTAAACACCCTCAAAATTGCCAAATGGGGCAAATAAATATCCACACCTTTTTGTTGAAAAGATACATTTTTGAAAAAATCGAAAAAAATCGAAAAAAACGCTTGACAAGAAGATATGTGTGTGATATAATAGACAAGCTGTCCGCGAGAAGGACGGCAAATCGGTCATTGAAAATTGAACAACAAGAGATGAAGTACAAAGCATAAATATGTGCGAAAGACAAATCTCGCAATTCTTAAAGAGAATACTACTCAAACAAAAGTAAAACGAGCAGATTAGCTCTAAAAAAGATTTTAAGCACTCAGGTGTTTGAGATACAATTTTTTAGAGAGTTTGATCCTGGCTCAGGATTAACGCTGGCGGCGTGCATAACACATTCAAGTCGAACGAAGCACTTAAGATGGAGACTTCGGTCAAAGTCTTCTGTGACTTAGTGGCGGACGGGTGAGTAACGCGTGAGCAACCTGCCTTCGTATGGGGGACAACGTCTGGAAACGGACGCTAATACCGCATAAAGCACCTCTGACGCATGTCTAGGGTGTTAAAGATTTATCGTACGAAGATGGGCTCGCGTCTGATTAGCTAGTTGGTGGGGCAACGGCCTACCAAGGCGACGATCAGTAGCCGGACTGAGAGGTTGAACGGCCACATTGGAACTGAGATACGGTCCAGACTCCTACGGGAGGCAGCAGTGGGGAATATTGGGCAATGGGCGCAAGCCTGACCCAGCGACGCCGCGTGAAGGAAGAAGGCCTTCGGGTTGTAAACTTCTGTTGTAAGGGAAGAAGCAAGTGACGGTACCTTACGAGGAAGCCACGGCTAACTACGTGCCAGCAGCCGCGGTAATACGTAGGTGGCGAGCGTT
>JAZOLR010000202.1:0-1913 GCA_045653255.1 Eubacteriales bacterium
CCAAGGTCGACGAGCCAAACGAAGTAACGGCGAAAAAAATTCTTTTCGGTCTTCGCGACCGATACGAAGCACATCACAAACTGAAGATTTCCGACGAGGCTATTGTGGCAGCGGTGACGTTATCGCGAACGTATATAAACGACAGATATCTTCCCGACAAAGCAATCGATCTACTTGACGAAGCGGCATCAAAGATAAGAATAACAAAGTTCGCGCCCACAAAAACTCTGCAAAATCTTGACGATAAAATCAAGCAGATAACACAAGACAAGGAAGACGCAATAAAACTTCAAAACTTCGAGCGCGCGGCAATTCTTCGCGACGAAGAAGAAAAATTAAGAAAACTTTATAAGATTGAAAAAGAAAAAGCAACCGAGAAAGAAAGCAATGCAATAACCGTAACGGAGGACGATATAAAAAATATTGTGACGGAGTGGACCGGTATACCCGTTGGCAACCTCAATACAGAAGAAAAAGGCAATATAGCAAATCTTGAAGAAATGCTTTCGTCTTACGTTATCGGTCAAGACGATGCTATTAAATCTCTTTCACTTGCAATAAAAAGAGGGCGAATGGGTTTGCACGATCCCGAAAGACCAATAGGCGCGTTTTTGTTTTTAGGCCCTACCGGAGTCGGCAAGACTGAACTTGCAAAGGCTTTGGCTTTCGCTTTGTTTGGAAAAAAAGACGCTCTTATCAGAATAGATATGTCGGAATATATGGAAAAGCAAAGCGTTTCACGCCTGATAGGTTCACCGCCGGGATACGTGGGATACGGAGAGCCCGGACAACTCACGGAAAAAGTGAGACGGCAACCTTACTCTATATTACTGATTGACGAACTTGAAAAGGCACATCCCGACGTTTTGAATATACTTTTGCAGTTATTGGAAGACGGTGTACTAACCGACGCGCAAGGAATAAGCGTAAGTTTCCGCAACACTATTATAATTATGACGTCAAACGTAGGAGCAAACGAAATTTACGGAAAGCAACGTCTGGGATTTTCTTCTGACACCGATGAAAAAAGAGAATTACGCTCTTCCCTTTCTTCTATCTTGAAATCGGCATTCAAACCTGAATTCATAAACAGACTTGACGAAGTGATAGTATTTAATTATCTGACAAGCGCCGATATATTCAAGATAGCAAAGTTGGCAGTAGATAAATTGTGTTCAAGAGTGAGTAACGCCGGAATAAACTTAAGTTTTACAGACGAGGCAGTAAAACTTATAGCAGAATGCGGGTACAATAAAAATTACGGTGCGAGAGAGTTAAGGCGCACGCTTTTGCAAATGGCGGAAGACCCACTTGCAAAAGATATGTTAAGCGGTAAAATTAAATCGGGTGATACCGTTCTGGCAGAGGTAAACGGAAAAGAGATAGTGTTCAAGCGAGTAGATAGATAAAAAGAGTATAAAAAGGTTAGTTTTTTGCGAACTGACCTTTTTATATTGCCCGCGCTATTATAATAATATGTATAATTATAATAATATATATAATAAGGTAGGCATCAAAAAAAATATTGATAAATTTGTTAGAAAATTACTGCAAATCTATTGACAAAACGAAAAAAGTGTGGTACAATTCTATTACCTCTGTCGGGAGGTCTTTTTTTCTGTGCGCAAAAACTGGGACAAGCGTAGAGAAAATATCTCGACATTGAGGGAGGTACGGCGGGATTATTCCGCTTCTATTGGGATTAACCCAAAATCTATTAGGAGGGGCCGAAATGAGAGTCAAAATTACACTGGTATGCTCTGAGTGCAAGCAGAGAAATTACGATACTGAAAAGAACAAGAAGAACGATCCCGACAGACTTGAAATGAACAAGTACTGCCCGTTCTGCCGTAAGCACACCCTGCATAAGGAAACCAAGTAAAATTTATTTTAGGAGATTTTAAAATGGCTGA
>JAZOLR010000203.1:0-6561 GCA_045653255.1 Eubacteriales bacterium
TTTTTTCAATTTTACAATAAATATTTTCAGATATAGTGGAAAAATGCCTATGAAATATGATACAATATATAGAAAAGAGCAAGTAGTTATATTTGACACCGTTGCGTTACCTATTTACGTAAACTCGGAAGAATATATTGAATACGAAGACGTGACGATATCTATTTCTGAATCGGACGCAGTAAAACTTGCTTTTTCCAGATTAGAGACTGAGTTGTGTGCAATTACTTCGGACGCGGATATTGTAAGTAAAAACATCGAAGGATATTTTACAGATAATTCCTACGTCTTAAAGTGTAAAGCAGAATGCGTAAAAAATATAGCAGAGCCGCTTGAGTTTCAAGTGAACTGACAGGAGTGTAAAATGGCGGAAAAAATAGTCTACACAAAATCAAATGAGCAGACTTCTTCTGTGTTTGGGGCGTATGATTCCAACATCAGAAAAATTGAAGAAAAGTTCGACGTCAAAATTTCAAACAAGAGCGGTGGCGCAGATGCAGGCGACGCGATAATTGTCAACGGCGAAAATGACGGCGTAAATAAAGCGTGCGCCGCTATCGAATATTTGAAACGAATGGCGGTCGCGGGAGATACAATTGCAGATCAAAGTGTTGATTACGTTATTGAAACTGTGCACGAGGGGTGTGCGGAAGCACTTGAAGATTTTGCTTCAAATGCCACGATTTGCATAACCAATAGAGGGAAGCCAATAAAGGCAAAAACAATAGGTCAGAAAAAGTATATTGATGCGATTAGAAATAACACGATAACTTTTGGCATAGGACCTGCAGGAACGGGAAAAACGTTTCTTGCGGTTGCAATGGCGGTAGATGCGTTGAAAAACAAGCAAGTAAACCGCATAGTCCTCACCCGTCCCGCCGTAGAAGCGGGAGAGAGACTCGGCTTTTTGCCAGGAGACTTGCAGAGTAAAATAGACCCCTATCTCCGTCCGTTATACGATGCGTTATATGAAATGCTTGGAGCGGAAAACTACGCGAGACATCTCGAAAAGAACTCAATAGAAATCGCACCTCTCGCGTATATGCGTGGAAGGACGCTTGACGATTCTTTTATAATACTTGACGAGGCGCAAAATACAACCCCCGAACAAATGAAAATGTTTTTGACACGCCTTGGGTATAATTCAAAAGCGGTAGTCACAGGAGACCCCACACAAACCGACTTGATTTTTGGCAAGAAAAGCGGACTTGGAGTTGCAACAAAAATACTCAAAAACATTGATGATATAGCAATACACACGTTCACGGAAAGAGACGTAGTGAGACACCGACTTGTACAAAAGATAATCAAGGCATACGAAAAATACGACGCAGAAAGAACTGCAAGCGACGTGTCTAAAAAATCTGATAAATCTTACACATATCGCAGGACGAACTAAAGGAGATTAACATGAATTACAAAAAAGCATACAAGAAAAACGGATATTCGTTGAGAATTTTTTTCTCCGGCACAAAAGATATGTGTAATTGTTCGTATAAATTAAAAAGAATAGTGCGTGACGCTATCGAAAAAACTCTGTTTTCAGAGCGCTTTTGGAAAGATACAGAACTTTCGGTAACGTTTTGTAACAATGAATATATCCATAAATTGAATAAAGAATACAGAGAAAAAGATGCCCCGACAGACGTGCTCTCTTTCCCTTTGTACGATGATGGAGACATCCCTGAATTTGAAGATCAAGCCATAGCACTTGGCGATATTGTCATCTCTCTCGAAAGAGCAGAAGAACAAGCAAAAGAAATAGGCCACTCTTTTGAAGAAGAAGTAGCCTTTTTGACAATACACTCCACGTTGCACCTTTTGGGCTATGACCACGAGCGTTCCCCGGAAGAGGATGAAGACATGTGCGAACGTCAGAGACAAATAGTAAAGACGGTCAAAATAGATTTTTAAAGAAAAAAGATAGGAAAAATTATGAAGAAGACAGCATTTATTGCAATAGTAGGAAGACCAAACGTAGGAAAATCCACTCTTTTGAACGCTATCATAGGTGAAAAAGTAGCGATAGTTTCTAAAAAACCTCAAACAACAAGAAACAGAATAACAGGTATACATAGTTACGGAGAAAATCAGTTTGTTTTTCTTGACACTCCCGGAATGCACAAGCCTAAAACAAGATTAGGCGACTATATGGTGAAAGCGGCAGGCGATACTCTTGGAGAGGCAGATGCAGCGATAGTTGTCGTAGAACCTCGTCCTGTAGGTGATATTGAGACTAATATCTTAAATCAAATAAAAGCAAGAAAAATGAACTCTATCCTTGTAATAAATAAGATAGATTCTGTAAATGCAGAAACAATCGCAAAGACCATTCAAAGTTATGCCGACGTACATGATTTTGATGCAGTCGTGCCGATTTCTGCGAAAAACAATAAAGGAATTGACATAGTAGTCAAAGAATGTGAGCAGTATCTCACGGAAAGCATGTGGTTTTTCCCTGATGACATCGTCACAGACCAGCCCGAGCGACAGATTGCTGCGGAAATAATAAGAGAAAAAATACTTCGTACTCTTGACGACGAAATCCCTCACGGAACTGCCGTCGTTATAGAGGAATTTACGGAATCTTCCAAGATGATAAAAATCAGAGCGGAAATTTTCTGCGAAAAAGAATCACACAAGGGAATTATAATAGGGAAACGCGGCGCATCGCTCAAGCAGATAGGCACGTATGCGCGCGAAGACATGGAAAGATTCTTTGGAATTAAAGTTTTCGTTGATCTTTGGGTAAAAGTTAAAGAAAATTGGCGAGATAATATAAGCAATATTTCAAACTTTGGATATCATAGCGACAATTGAGAGGCTAAAAAATGCTCACAAACGTAAAAGGAATAGTTGTGCGTTCCGTCAACATTTCCGAAAGTGACAAACTTATCACGATTTTCACTGAGGAAAAAGGACTTGTAACCGCAGTTGCAAACGGTAGCAGAACGCTAAAAAGCAGATACCTTGCGGCAACGCAGTTGTTTTGTTACAGCAATTTTGTTCTTTATAAAAAATCGGACAAGTTTTGGGTGAAAGAAGTTGAACTCATAGAAAGTTTTTTTGACCTGCGATACAAGATAGAAAGAGCCGCGCTCGCGACGTATGTGTGTGACGTCATCAACTATTCTGCATTAGCAAACGTTCCGGACGTTCCGCTTTTGAGATTGACGTTGAATACAATCTATGCGACAAGTCAAGAAAAACATCCTCTGCCTAAAATTAAAGCCGCTTTTGAAATGCGCGCGGCGGCAATTCTTGGTTTTGCTCCTGACGTGTACACTTGTGACAAATGCGGGAAAGAACATTCTGATTTCTATCTTGATATAATGAACGGTTATATTGTTTGCAGCGAATGCAAAAATACCGCAAATGAATTGCCGCCCGAAGATGAATACGCTAGATATCAGTTATCAAAACTTTCTTTCATTACGGACAAAGTAAAAGAAATAATACAGTACGTAATAAATTGCCCTCAGGAAAAACTCTTATCTTTCGCAAATCCTAGCGAAACTGATATGAACCTTTTTTCTCAAGTGGCGGAAGATTACCTTGTAAATCATATAGAACAAAGTTTTAAATCGTTAGACTTCTATAAGGAAGTTGCAAAATAGGAGAAAAATGCTGTACACGCAAAAAACACTCAATGTGCTTGAGTATGACAAAATAACGCAAATGCTCGCTTCGTGCGCGGCGACAGATGGCGCAAAATCAATGGCTTTGACGCTTCTGCCTACCGATAACTATGATGCAGTGATAAAAAAGCAGAATTGCACAAGAGATGCAAAAAGACTCATCTCGACAAAAGGTTATCCGCACTTTTATGCAAGCGAGGATGTAATTCCATCTTCCGAAAAGGCAGAGAAGGGTGCTTCGCTTTCTGCGAGAGAACTTCTCAATATAGCCGCTTTGTTTTCTTGCGTAAGAATTCTTGAAGATTATTATAAGACAAACAAGAATTATGAAACGGTTCTTGATGAAATATTCACGCGTTTGTTACCTGCAAGAAGTCTAGAGGATAAAATCCATAAAGCCATAGTTTCAGAAGATATAATCGCAGATGAAGCAACACCCGAACTTGCAGAAATACGCAGAAAAATCAAGGCAGCGAACAATAAAATAAAAGATACACTTCACGATTTCGTCAGTGGCCAACGCTCAAAATATCTTCAGGAAAACATAATTACTATGCGTGACGGAAGATACGTTATCCCCGTCAAGAGTGAATACCGCAACGAGATAAAAGGTCTTTTGCACGATACGTCTTCTTCGGGTGCTACTGTTTTTATCGAGCCTATTGGGGTTGTTGAAGCAAACAACGAAATCCGTGAACTTACTTGCAAGGAAGAAAACGAAATAGCAAGAATTCTTTCTATTCTTTCTGCGGAATGCGCCGCAGTTTCAACCTCTATAAAACTCAATTATTACAATATAACCGAACTCGCTTTTTATTTTGCGTGTGCAACTCTCGCATTGCAAATGAAAGCGGATGAAGTTAAAATTCTTGACAAATCAATCGTCAAACTCAAAAGAGCAAGACATCCTCTTATACCTCATGAAACTGTTGTACCAATAGACATAACGCTTGGAGAAGATTTTGCCACTTTGGTTATAACGGGCCCGAACACGGGCGGAAAAACCGTTGCACTTAAAACCATTGCATTGTTTTCCTTGATGATACAGTCGGGATTGCAGATTCCTGCAGACCAGTTTTCAGAGATAGGAATATTTAAGGAAATTCTCGTTGATATAGGTGATGACCAAAGCATTGAGCAGTCTCTATCAACGTTTTCCTCTCACATGGTCACAGTTATTGACATTATTGCAAAAGCAACAGACCGTTCACTTGTCATTTTTGATGAACTCGGAGCAGGCACAGACCCCGTCGAAGGCGCTGCACTTGCAATTTCCATTCTTGAATCAATGCGCAAAAGAGGGGCAACAGTAGCGGTCACGACGCACTATGCAGAGTTGAAAGCTTATGCACTCGAAACGGACGGCGTACAAAATGCTTCCTGCGAATTTGACGTGAATACGTTAAGGCCTACTTATAAATTGATAATAGGTATGCCGGGAAAATCAAACGCGTTTGCAATATCGGAGAAATTAGGACTTCCGATGGAAATAGTAAATGACGCAGGTGCGAGAATTTCCGGAGATAACAGAAGATTTGAATACGTTCTTGAACAACTTGAAAAAACTCGCATTGAAATGGAAGAAAACAAAGCAGAAACTGAAAAGTTGCGAATAGAATATGAAAGATTCAAAAATGAAGCAGAGAAGCAAATAAAAGAAAAAACCGCCGAATCCGAGGCGGAAATCAAAAAATTAAAAGAAAAATCAAAGCAGATGATTGATAGCGCTCGCGCAACGAGCGAATTCGTATTCAAGGAACTTGAATCTGTAAAAAAGAAACAAGAAAGCAAGAACTTCGCTGCGGAATTAGCAAAAGCGCGTCAAGAAGTGCGCGACAGATTGCGTATAGCAACCGACGAATACTATGATTTAGAAGAACCTGCTTACGACTTTGACGACGATTACGTTTTGCCAAGGCCTTTGAAAGTCGGAGACCGAGTTTATCTTATTGATTTCAAGCAAGAAGGAGAAGTCCTTGAATTGCCAAATAAAAACGGAATGTTTTCTGTGCGCGCAGGCATCTTGAAAACAAAAACCGACATCTCAAAAGTTCGTTTGATAGAAGGCGAAAGAAAAAAGAAGCAAAAACAGAAAAATACTTCTTCGACACTCGTTAAGCGAGAAGCCGTTCCTGATTTCAAACCCGAAGTTGACGTCAGAGGAATGATAGGCGACGATGCGTGGGCCGTAATAGACAAATACCTTGACGATGCAATAATGTCAGGTTTGCATTCCGTTAGAATAATACACGGAAAAGGTACGGGCGCATTGAGAAAAGCCGTGCAAACCAATCTTCACGCAGACAGAAGAGTAAAATCTTATCGTCACGGCGAATTCGGTGAAGGCGATTTTGGAGTTACAATCGCAGAACTGAAGTAATGGCACAAAACATAAAAACGGGAGAATGCAAAACTCCCGTTTTCTTTTGTGCGTTTTACGTCGTGTCAACTGTGTAATATATAGATACTAAACGAGACGAGTTCCTTAAACTCAACAAGCAAATGGAAGCGCGTAAAGCGGAAAGTACGCAGACGGCTTGTATTCGGCAAAGGAAAACAGAATCTACGTTAATCCCGAAGGAAGCCGTTCCCCTGCTCGTTTGCTCGTTCACGAATTGACACACGCGCTCTACACCGATGCAGAAAGCAAAGTTTGGCTTGACGAGGAAGCGAAGAATCTTCCCGAAGAGGAAAAGAAAATCGTCAAGGCGTTGTACTTTAAAGACGCTAACCTTGACGAGAATACCTTGAGCAAGGATGAACGAGAAGTATATGACGATGAGATAAGTTCTCGTTATATGGAGAAAATGATTGACGATGAAGTCCTTTTGCAAAAACTTTGCGACGAGCATCCGACAATAAAAGATAAAATCCTCAACTTCTTCAAGGGCGCAGAGAAAGACTATGCCGACACTCCCGAACT
>JAZOLR010000204.1:0-2610 GCA_045653255.1 Eubacteriales bacterium
ATTAATACAACGATATAAATTCGCAGAATTTATATCATATCACTTTTGCGAAGCAAAAATATCACGTTGCAAAAGCAACATATCACAAAAAACACCGTGGAAATTTTCCTCGGTGTTTTTCTTATTAAATCAACTTTGAAAATATATCCTTTGGGAGAATACCAAAGTTTTTGTATATTTTTATTATGATACTGCATGATAATCTCTTCGGTATAATATTTTGCTCTAATAAATTCAGTCTTTTTATTCCTATACCAAGCAATTTTGCCATTTCTTTTTTAGATAAGCCGTTGTTTTTCCTTAAATTTCTGATATTTTCGCAAAGAATTAAGTGTTCAATATTACTGTTCATATCCACCTCGTAGCACAAATTTGTGTTATTTGTTTTTAATGATAGCACAAAAATGTGCGTTTGTCAACACAAATTTGTGCGATGGTGTATAATGTATAAAAATATGGGCGACGAAATCGTTTTCATCAATTTTAAGAGGTGAAAGTTATGAAAAAATATCAAAACAGATTACGCGATTTGAGAGAGGATAAGGATTTAACTCAAGCCGAGGTGGCGGGGTTGTTTTTTATGCAGACCACACAATATAGACGATATGAAAACGGAGAAAGTGATCTGCCGCTTGAATGGGCAAAAAAGTTTGCAAGATTTTATAACGTATCAATTGATTACATAGCAGGGCTAATTGATACTCCGAAAGAACTTTCTTAATACAATAACCAAAACACCGAGGTTTTCCCTCGGTGTTTTTCAGTATGCTACAAAAAAATAAAAACCAAATTCCAAAAAAGTTTTTGGGATAGGGGTACGGGGGAAGGACTTTTTGAAAAAAGTCCTTCCCCCGATAAAATAAAACCTAAATTATACCTTGGTAACCGAGAAGATTACCTTTTCGCCGTTGATGTTCCATTCTTTTGCGTTTTCGTCTACCTTGTCGGAGAGTTCGTCGCAGAGAAGTACTTCGCATACTTCGGCTTTGTTCTTTTCGAGGATAGCGGCAATCTTGTCATTTCCGCTAACGCCTATTCTTATATGGTCCATAACCTCGAAACCGCTGTCTTTTCTCGTGTTCTGGATTTTACTGATTACTTCGCGTACAAATCCTTCTTCGATAAGTTCGGGAGTGAGGTTAGTGTCGATAACGACCGTTACGCCGTAGTCGGCAAAGGACGCATAGCCTGCCTTCTGTGTCATTTCAATAAGAAGGTCATCGCGTGTGAATTCCGCTGTGATGTCGGAAAGCGCGAGTTTCCATACGCCGTTTGCGTCAAGTTCGTCCATTACTGCGTTTCCGTCTTCAACCGATGCAAGTGCGTTTCTTATCTCACCGAGATACTTACCGTACTTCGGACCGAGTGTCTTAAGTTGAGGCTTGAAACTGTAAGAAGTGAAGTCGCGTACGCTATCTGTGAATTCAACTGTCTTTATGTTGAGTTCGTCTGCGATAATGTCAGTATAGAACGCAGAAAGCGTAAAGTCTGCCTTAACGTACATTTTTGCAACGGGCTGACGGTTCTTTATAGCCGCACCGTTACGGCAAGCACGACCGAGAGCAACAACCTGCAATACTTCGTCCATGTGCTCTTCAAGTTCCTTGTCGATGAACGCGGAGTTTGCTTCGGGGAAGTCGCAGAGGTGAACGCTTATGGGCGCGTCTTTATCAATACTGCAAACAAGGTTGCGGTAGATGTCTTCTGCCATAAAGGGTATCATAGGTGCGCTTATCTTCGCTAAAGTAACGAGAGTAGTATAAAGCGTCATATACGCATTTATCTTGTCCTGAGTCATATCCTTTGCCCAGAAACGCTCACGGTTACGGCGTACGTACCAGTTACTCATATCGTCAACGAACGACATAAGGAGTTTCGTTGTTTCTGTAATCTTGTAATTTTCAAGATTGTTGTCAACGTCTGCAACGAGAGTGTTGAGTTTCGAGAGCATCCACTTGTCGATAACGGAAAGTGAGTTATAGTCAAGGGTGTACTTCGTCGCGTCGAAGCCGTCGATGTTAGCATAAAGCACGAAGAACGCGTAGGTATTCCAGAGAGTACCCATGAACTTGCGCTGACCTTCTATAACCGCATCGCGATGGAAACGGTTGGGAAGCCACGGCGCAGAGTTCGAGTAGAAGTACCAACGGATAGCGTCCGCGCCGTACTCGCCGAGTGCTTCCATCGGGTCAACTGCGTTGCCCTTGGATTTTGACATCTTCTGTCCGTTTTCGTCCAGAACGTGACCGAGAACTATTACGTTCTTGTAGGGTGCTTTATTGAATATAAGCGTAGAGATTGCAAGAAGTGAGTAGAACCAACCGCGTGTCTGGTCAACTGCTTCGCTTATGAAGTTTGCAGGGAACTGATCTTCGAAGAGTTCCTTGTTTTCAAAGGGATAGTGCCACTGTGCGAAAGGCATTGCACCGGAGTCGAACCAACAGTCGATAACTTCGGGAACGCGCTTCATCTGTGCTTCACATTTAGGACACTTGATGGTAACTTCGTCAATGAAGGGACGGTGGAGTTCGATTTCATCGGGGCAATTGTCGGACATCTTTTTGAGTTCTTCTATTGAACCTATCGAATGACGGTGGCCGCATTCACATT
>JAZOLR010000205.1:0-9807 GCA_045653255.1 Eubacteriales bacterium
AAGGCATAGCCTTGCTTCATTTCTCGTTGCTTTGGGCTTTCCGTCGGTAAAAACAATCATTTAGATTGTTTTTACCTCGTCACTCTCGGTCGCAAACGAAAAATCTCCCACAAAATTCCCTCGTTCGTTTTGGCGGGGAATTTTGGTGTAACCGAAAATGCCGAATAACTTATAATTTAAATAAAAAAGACTGCTAAAAATTTTAGCAGTCTTTTTTTGTATGCGCTCGGCGAGGAATTATATAAGGATTCCCGCCTTGCCGTATCTACGAGCGTAGGGTTTTATTTTTCTTCGTATCTGCTTTTTGTGCGTAATATCCGCAAAAAGACGAATATTGCGGCGAGTGGGAAGAGCATTCCTACCGCCATACCGAGCTTCATACCCAGTTGCTCTGCGCTTATGCCGAGGGTACTTGAGAGGGATATTGCCCCTTCGCTTGCCGATACCGTGTCGGTGATAATGCCGATAATCTGTGGGCCGACCGATGCGCCGAGGTCACCTCCCGCCGCCATTATGGCGTAGAGGAAAACTCCGCCGTTTTTTATTCTTTTCTCCGCAACAACAAGGCATCCCGGCCATAGCATAGCGGTGCAGAAGCCCGTCACGGCGCAGGCGATAAGCCCGACTGCCGACACGCGCGATACAGCGGCGACAAAATAGCAGACCGTAGCGCATACGGCGCTGAGAAACAGAGTTTTTTCGATGTTTTTTCCGTGCTTTGCGTAGAGCGTGCGCATAAGTCCGAGCGTCAGCGCAAACATTGCGACACCGAATATATCTCCCCACACCTTTTCTATACCGAGTGCCTTTTCGAGATAGCCCGAGCCCCATTGCGCCATCGTACATTCGGCAGATCCGCCGAGGAATATTGCGGCAATACACAAAAGGAGGCTCTTGCTTTTCAGAAGACCTGTGACGGATTGCTTGTTTTCATCTTTTTGAAGGTCGGGTATTTGTGCGTGTGAAAACAGTAAAAACGAGATTGCGGGGATGACAGTCCATATAAGAGCGAGTATCTGCCAACTTTCCTTTCCGAAGGTGAGCAAAAACAGGGTGCTGACGAGTATCACGCCGACAACGCCCCACGCATAAAAGGAGTGGAGTTTGCTCATCTCACGCTCGGGATTATCGGACGGAAGCGCCGCAATAACAGGGCTCATAAGAACCTCGGCGAGTCCGCCCGACGCCGAAAATATCACCGTGCCGATAACAAGACCCACGTAGACCGCAGAGGGAAATACCCACGGGAATACCGCATAGACGAAAAATCCCGCAATAGATAAAAGCGGCATTATTTTTATAACGAGCACAATGTTGAACCTATGCGAAAAAAAGGAGAATACAAGGTCAATAAGCAACTGCGTAAAAAAGTTGACAAGCACCAAAAGCCCGAGAAGAGAGTATGAAATTCCGTAAAGCGAGCGGAACGTGATAAATAAAAGCGGCGAAAGATTGCCTATAACCGACATAGAAAGCCCCGAGGTATAGCAGGCGTATTTCACACGCTTAACAGATGAGTTCATAGTTGTTTTCCTTTTTTGATGAATTTATACCCGACGGGAAAGATCTTTCACACCGGGTATGTTTTCGTTATTATTTAACCTTGAGGTTTTCTAAGGTAACGCCGTTGAAGTTATTTACAAGGATTGTTTGACCTTGCGCTTCGGTTTGCGTTATTGTGCAGTTTCTTACCGTTATGTTTTCTATCTGCTCGACTTTGTCGTTAAAGCCGAGGATTGCGATAGCGGGGACTGTGGCGGTATTGAAACCGAAACCGTCCGATTCTTTTGTTCTTGCGTAGCGCACGCCCGTCAAGATGCAGTTTTCGCAGATAAAGTCTTCAACTTTACTGAGTTGACCTGAACTTTCGCCATCGTTATTATAGCAGAGCGCGGTTTTGATATTAAAGCAAGGAACGATACTGTCGTACATTCTCACGTGCTTTATATAGCCGCCTCTTTTTCTCGTTGTCTTGAATTGGAAACCGACAGAGCCGTGCTCGTCGTCAATATTCCAGAAAGACACGTCTTCGACACCGCCCGACATTTCGCTGCCGATGGCAAATCCGCCGCCGCCCGTTACGTGACAGTCGAAGACGTTTATATTCTTTGTCGGTCTTGCTATTCTGTTTCCGTCGGGGTTTCTTCCCGACTTTATGGCGATACAGTTGTCGCCGCAGTCGAAGTCTGTGTTGAAACATACGCAGTTTGTCGACGAGTCGGGATTCCAACCGTCGCCGTTGTGGATAAAGACGGATTTTATCTCGCAGGACTTCGTTATAACGCTATCGCTATATATGAAGTGAATATTCCAGTAAGGGCCGTTTGCGAAGTGGATATTCGAGAGAATTACGTTTTTCGTGTTGCTTATGTTGACAAGTCTGCCGCGAAGTCTTCCCGCGATGGTTTTCGCACCGCACTCGAAGTCCTTTATCTCGTCGCCGAGACTGTCTATATAGTCTTTTTTGAGGATAAGTCCCTTTGCTTCCATTTCGTCAAGCAGAGGATTTCCGCCGCTTATGATTGAGCCACCGCCTCTTATTACGATATTTTCACAGTTATAGCCTGCGTTTTCGTCGAGTGTGCCCATATTGATAAGCGAGCGCCAACACATCATATTGAGACCTTCAGAGCGGCTCTTTATAAAGGGGAGATAGTCTTCTTCGTGCACAGAGCCTTGTATGGTCGCATCTTTGTCTACTATGATTTCGGTGTTACTGTGCAAGTCGAGCGCGCCCGTGAGGTAAACGCCTGCGGGGAAATATACCGCCTCTCCCTCTCGGCAAGCGTCAAGCGCTGATTGAAGCGCTTTCGTGTTGAGAGTTACGCCGTCGCCCTTTGCGTTATAGGGCGGTTTCGTTACGTCTATTTTTGCAGGCTCTTTTTTTGTCGTGTAGGTTTCTTCGCCGACGGGGATTGTTTTGCCGTTTTCGAGTTCAACCTTGACTTTATGTGTTGTTTCGGGAGAGAGTCCGAAGATTTCGCAATGCGTTTTTTTCGTCTTTGCGAAAAGTTTTCCGTCAAAGTAAACGTTATAAAAATCGTTTTCTCCGAGAGAGGCGATTCTGTTCCAATAAACAGTTATTTCGTTGTCGAAAACTATTGAACTTAATCCTTCTTTTAACATTTCGGTTTCTCCCTGATTAGCCTTTTATCTTTTCTATCAAGTGTCTTCCTACGTCGTGCATAAGTTTTTCGCAAGAGGGGTGAAGGTCGCGCGGGAAGGTAGCGAGGAAACTGTCTGCCTCGTACGTGAAGTCGCCTGCGTAGTTTATCTCGCGGAGTGCTTCCGTTACGCCGTTCCAGTCAATTTTTCCAAGATAGGGGAGTGTGTGGTGGTCGTGGATTTTGTTGTTATCGTGTACGTGCAAGCAAGCAACGCGGTGGGAAAGACGGCGAATCATATCGCAGGGGTCAACGTCAACAAGACCGGCGTGACCTATGTCAACGCAAGCAACGAGGTAGGGATCGTTTATCTCGTCTACGTATCTTATGAATTCTTTCGGGCGAGAGCAGGTACTGTCAAGGCAAACGCTCGCGTTGTAGTGCCATTGGAACATATTTTCGGTTGCTATCTTTATGCCGTATTCCTTTGCATAGGGGAGAAGTCTTTTGTAGAAATTCATATTGATGTTGAAAAGTTCTTCCGCGTTTTCAAGGTAGGGCAAATGCTGAATGGGGTGGACTACGATGATTTTCGCGCCGAGGTATGCGGCTACTTCCATACTCTTGACGATGGAATCAAATATTTTTTCGTCCTTTTCCGCATCACCTACTCCCGAGGGGAAGGGTGCGTGTGCCTGATTGCAGACGATGCCTATCTTTTCTGCTTCGTCTTTGAGTTTTTTAGCCATTTCCATTCTGCTTTCGCCAAAGAAAGCGTGGTCGTCGGGAAGAGAACAGAAAGTGAGGTCGTAAGCGTCAAAACCTGCGGACTTTAGTATGTTTATGGTTTCTTCAAGTGAGCGATAGCGGCTTATTGCGCTTGTAGTGGTTGAAAGAAGCATTTTTATTCTCCTTGTTATTCATTATTTATATTTTTTTATAATTATAATATTTTCGCGTGGGTAAGTCAAGAAAAAATAGGAAAAAAACTCGCAAAAATGCGCTATTTAACAGAGGACAAAAGGCGCTTGTATTCGTCTTTGTCAATCAGGAGATTGACCGCTTTGAGCAGGGCGTTTGCGGTCATATCTTCGGGTAGATTCAAGGCTTTTGCAAGCAGTTTTCTTTTCTCTGCGCTTCCGTCTGCGCCCGAAAGTCCGTCAAAGTAGAAATCGTTTTTCGTGACGGGGTTGTCTTTTGCCGTTGGTTTTGCTACGGTATCGCTATCTTTGGCAAAAGGTGCAAAAAGTGCGCGCAAGCGGTCTGCGTCCATACCTTCAACACCGAGAAATCCCGCCTTACTCGCGGTTTTCTTGCGTTTTTCCTTGCCTTTTATCTGCGGTATATAGAGGTTTATTACCTTTTCTTTCGGCAATGCGGAGAGAAGATAAGAGCGGATTTGCTTTCCGCCGCCGTCCGAGTCTGTGAGCAGTATAACTCCGTATTTTTCACCGAGACGGCGAATGAGCGAGAGTTTTTCTTTTTTATTGAAAACCGCAAAACCGTCGGTTTGTATAATATGCGCGTCGAGAATTGACGAAAGCGTTATTTTATCGTATTTGCCCTCGACGATTATTGGGATATTTATGCGGAGTTTTGCGCGGTTTTCGGTTTTTTCGGTGGCGGTTTCGTTTTTTTGTGCGGTTTTTTCGGTTTTTTCGGTTTTTTCAAGAGTGTGGGGCGTGTCTTTTAATTCTTCGTTTCGGTGTTTACACAGACCGAGATTTCCCACTTCGCACTCTTCGCATTTCGGCGAGCGCGCGGTGCAGATTTCTCTGCCGAAAAGCACTATGCGGTGACAGAAATCACTTGCCTCTTCTTGCACTAGAAGAGGGGTTAGTATCATTTCGATTTTATAGGGGTTTTTCTCTTTTTCGGGATACATACCGAATCTTCCGCAGATGCGTATGCAATGCGTGTCCGTGACGATACCGCCGCGGTGGAATATATCGCCGAGAAGCAGATTTGCTATCTTTCTGCCGACACCGGGGAAAGTGAGTAATTCTTCCATTGTATCGGGAAGTACGCCGCCGAAGTTTTCTATCAGCATTTTTGAACTGTCGAGGATATTCTGCGCCTTCGTGCGATAAAGTCCGCAGGGTTTCACTATCTCTTCGATTTGGGATAAGTCCGCCTTTGCCATATCGCTTGCCGTCGGAAAGCGTTGAAACAACTCGCGGCAAACGATATTCACGCGCTCGTCTGTGCATTGCGCGGAAAGTCTGCCCATGACGAGAAGACGCCACGCGTCTCCGCCGAATTCGAGCGAGCATGCGGCATCGGGGTATTTATTTTTCAGTATTTCTGCTATCTTTTTCAGGTTTTCGCTTTTTTGTTTTTTCGTCATTTCGTTATCTCCGAAAGCATTTTGCAAAAGAGACGGGAGGGAAATCCGACAACGGTATCGAGTTCGCCGTCAACGGATTCGACAAGAAAACCGCCGAGGCTCTGTATGCCGTACGCCCCCGCTTTATCTCTCGGGTCGCCTGTGGCTACGTATGCGTCTACTTCTTCTTCGGTATACGGGCGCATATTCACCGTTGTTACGTCGCTTGAAACGAGAGTTTTCCCACGGTAGAGAAGCGCGACGGAAGTATGCACTCTGTGGGGTTTTCCCGAAAGGGAAAGAAGCATTCTTTTCGCGTCTTCGTCGTCTGTCGGTTTGCCGAGAGGTTTGCCCTCAAATTCAAGCAGAGTGTCAGAGCCTATTATGACGCAGTTTTCGTCGCAGAGGGGCAGGACCGCGCTCGCTTTTCTTACGGCGAGTATCTGCACGCGTTCTTCAACCGTTACTTCATCGCAGAGCGTTTCGTCCGTGTCTCTGGTGACAATCTCGAAGTCGTAGCCGAGTTTCGTGAGTATCTCACGACGGCGCGGAGATTTTGACGCTAATACTATTTGTAAACTATTGTTTGCGCTCATTTCGTTATCCTTCTTATGTTTGCGGTGAGTTCTTTTCCGCTTTCGTAGGCTTTTACTGCGAAAAGACACTCGTTTTTGCTCTCGGTTGTGAAGATGAAGTGTTCGCCTTTCACTTTATACTGCGAGAGCATATTTTGTTTATCTCCCATATAGGTTATACTGCTATTGAGTAGGAGATTTCTGTGTTCAAATTCTCGGATTATCGGGAATTTCACACCGCGTCGGTCGGAAAAACTGCAAGAATTGCAGTTTTTGCACCCGAAGTTTTCTTTTGCGAAGCATCTTTCAAGCAACATAAGCGGAATTCTTCCGTAGACTACCGAAAGACCTTTACCTATATCGCGTATCTGCGGAAGCGAGAGTTCGGGAGAAAGTACCGCATTGCACGCGCCTAGGGTGCTGAGAAGTGAAAGCGTGCGCGAGTTTGTTATATTCGCGCGGAAGTCGGCGACAGGAAGAAGTCCGAATTCTTCGCAGAGGGGGTAGTGCGAGAGGTTTCCGACAAGGGCATAACGCGCGCCTTTGTCTTTTGCGGTTTTTAGAAGTTTTTTGACTTTTTCTATCTCGTTTTCGAAAATGACGGGCGGAAGATAAACCCCCGACGCATAATCGACGTATATAAACTCCGCAAGGGGCAGGAATATAATATCGAAAAAGTCGGTTTTTGATAGCGTTTCGTACTGCTCTTTATAAAAGCATAGTGCGGTGCGTTTGAAGAGTTTTTCGCTCTTGCGGTTTTTGGGCGCAAAGGGCGGAAGTTCTTTTTCTTCTTGCTCGGTGAATTTTTGAAGAAGAAGTTCGCACGCGTCTCTGCGCATACCGTTTAACTGCGAGGGTGAGAGGTTGAGCCCTTCGTCAAGTGAAAGGTCTATATCTTCGGGCGAGAGCGCGAAAAGTGTCGCGCCCGTCTTGCAAAGTCTCGCTTTCACACTCTCTTGCGAGAGGGGCGAAGTCTCCGCAGGTGAGGGGATTTCTCCCTCTGCACGCGCGGTTTTATCGTTTGCTGTAAGGGTAAGGGTTGCTTTCTCGTTTGCTTTTAGCGTGCATTGTGCCTTTATTTTCAGTTTGCGCTCGGAAAACGTAAGTGCGGCGATTTCTCTGCTCGTCTCTTTGTCGCTTTCGCTTCGCGTACCCGTCATTTTCTCGTCTGTTTTGGCGGTGAGGTATTTATCCGTGAAGCCGTCGCGCGAGAAGATTGCGGCAAGCCGCGCCATTTCTTGTTTCGTCGCCGCGCGGTTTTCGTCAAGCAGGGCGCGGTAAATTTTCGTTACTTCGTAGACGTACTGCGGGGACTTCATTCGTCCTTCAATCTTGAGTGAGGACACACCGCTTGAAATCAGGGCAGGGATATGCTCTGCAAGACAGAGGTCGCGCAGACTGAGAGGGTAGGAATTGTTGTAGGGAAGGCGGCAGGGTTGCGCGCATTCGCCGCGGTTTCCGCTTCGTCCGCCGACAAGCGAGGAAAAAAGGCATTGCCCCGAGTGAGAAACGCAGAGCGCGCCGTGGAGAAATATTTCAACTTCCGCTTTACAGAGTGCGGTAGTTTTTTCTATATTTTCAAGTGAAAGTTCGCGCGAGAGCACGACACGCGAGACACCGAGCGAGTACATCTCGTCTGCCGCGAGGGAAGAATGAATTGTCGCCTGCGTGCTTGCGTGAAGTTCAAGTTTCGGGAGGTTTTCGCGCAGTAAAGAGATAACGCCGAGGTCGGCAACTATGAGCGCGTCGACACCTATTTCGTAGAGTTTTTTTGCATATTCAAGCACCGCGGGGAGTTCGCGGTCATAGATAAGCGTATTAAGTGTTACGTAGACCTTGATGCCGTGAAGATGCGCGTAAGCGACGGCGCGAGTGAGTGTTTCGTCGTCGAAATTATGCGCGTATGCTCTTGCGTTGAAACACTTACCGCCGAGGTATACGGCATCTGCCCCTGCGTCGACGGCGGCGAGTAATGCCTCGTACGAGCCTGCGGGGGAGAGTAATTCAGGCAGAGCGGTCTTTCTTTTCATAGTTTTTCTCCGTTTGGTACTTGATTTATCTTCGGTTTGATAGTATACTTGTTAGTGGACGGTAGACGGTAGTGGTCGAGTCTAGTCGCTACTAATCAATTGTATCACAATTATATTGCAAAGTCAAAGGATTTTCAAAAATAAGGCGGTGGAAAAATGAGCGATGGAATAAATTTTGCAGAATATACTGTGCAGAGAAAGCCTGAAGGTAAAAACAAACTCGCGCGAGTGCTTCTCGTGTGCGCTTACGTTATATTTGCTATTGCTTATGCGTCTTTGTTTATTGCGGTGAGAATACCGCAAGTTATCGCCGTTTTGCCTATATTTTTGTGGATGGCGGTGTTTTTTACTTGGAAATTCGTTTCGTTTGATTACGAATACCGAGTTGAAGCGGGTTTTTTGACGGTTTCGAAAACGGTAGGCAAAAAGAAAAAAGAACTTTCTCGCATTTGCGTTAAAGAGGCTATAGAAATAAGACCGCTTCGTGAGAAAGCGCAGAATTGCCGCGTGCACGACTGCAGAGGAAGCGAAAAATCCCCCGACGCTTATTATATCGTTTATGAAAAAGACGGCGTGCGCGAGTGCGTGTATTTTGAGGCGACGACGGCACTTGTCAAGGTTTTGCACCGTTTGAATGAGAAAACACAAGTCAGCAAGGAGTTAAGATTTTGAGTTTAAAGATAGGTAATATTGAATTAGAGCACGGTCTTTTCCTTGCGCCGATGGCGGGATTTGGCGACCGCGCAATGCGCCTTATATGCCGTGAATACGGAGTTGAATTCGTTACCACCGAGATGATTTCCGCGAAAGCAGTCACCTACCGCGACAAAAAGACTTTTGAATTATGTAAAATAGAAGAAAAAGAAGGCCCTTGCGCCTTGCAACTTTTCGGTCACGAGCCGAGCGTTATGGCAGAGGCGGCGGCAATGCTCGAAAACGGCTACGGCGGCGGTGTCGCGCCCGTGGCTATTGATATAAATATGGGTTGCCCCGTGCCGAAAATAGTCGGGAACGGAGAGGGAAGTGCGTTG
Organism: Eubacteriales bacterium; assembly: GCA_045653255.1. Classification (GTDB taxonomy): domain Bacteria; phylum Bacillota; class Clostridia; order Oscillospirales; family CAG-272; genus UBA1740. The sequence continues at coordinate 9,067 of JAZOLR010000205.1, forward strand.
ATGAAAAATCCGTCGCTTGTCTTTTCTATCGTCAGAGAGATAAAAAAGGCGATAAAAATTCCCGTCACCGTGAAAATACGAAAAGGCTTTGACGAAGACCGCGTAAATGCGACGGAAGTCGCACTTGCGGCAGAAGAAGGCGGCGCGTCTCTTATCTGCGTACACGGAAGAACGAAAACGCAGATGTATTCGGGAAAAGCGGATAGAAGTATTATAAGAGATGTAAAGAAAAGTGTACAAATTCCCGTTGTTGCAAACGGAGATATAATAGACGGCGAGAGCGCAGTTTCGATGCTTTGCGAGACGGGTTGCGACGGTGTTGCCGTAGGTCGCGGCGCGATAGGAAATCCCTTTATTTTCGCAGAGATAAAAGCGGCGCTTGAAAAAAGGGAATATATACCGCCCACGCAAGAAGAAAAAATAGAAGTCGCCTTAACGCAACTTTGCTTGGCAATAGAAGACAAAGGCGAGAGAATTGCCGTCGCAGAATCCCGAAAGCAAATAGCGGAATATATAAAAGGAATGTCGGGTGCAGCCGCAATCCGCGCACAAGTAAACTCTGCACAAAGTTACGAGGAAATAGAGAAGATAGTCAAAACCACAGCGAAGTGAAAAATTAAAATAAAAACGAAAGGTCAATCTCGGTTGTCGTGATACTCTTATCGGAGTATCACGACAGTTCTATTCGCCTCCCGGCGAGTTGTATTGCTACGCAGTGGTATTCGGCTATCGCTGAGTGAT
>JAZOLR010000206.1:0-13901 GCA_045653255.1 Eubacteriales bacterium
TTGCATATTGTCGCATATAATAGTCTGAATGTCACTGATTGGCACACAGACTGTTGTCTGTGTGCTTTTGTTTTATGCTTTTACACTCTCTAAAAATTATTTTAAATGAAAAGGAGAATGATCATGAGAGAAAAGTATGAACTCATAGAAGAAATTTCTGCTTTGATGGAAAATAAAAAATTTTCCATAGTGCGTGAAAAAATAACTGCAGAACGTGCAGTTGATATTGCGGAATTGTTTTTCGAAATCCCAAAAGAACATAGAAGTATTATATATAGATTGTTACCAAAGGAACTTGCAGCGGAAGTTTTTGTTGAAATGGATACGGAAATGCAAGAGGACCTTATAAATTCCTTTAGCGATTTTGAACTTCGCCAAGTACTTGAAGAACTTTATGCAGACGATACTGCTGATATTATTGAGGAAATGCCTGCAACCGTTGTTCGCAGAATTTTGAAAAACTCAAGCAATGAAGTGCGTAAAGAGATTAACGAACTTTTGAAGTATCCAGAGTCAAGCGCAGGAAGTATCATGACGACGGAATACGTTCGTCTGCGTGAATCAATGACTGTATCCGAGGCGTTTGCACATATACGAAAGGTTGCCATAGATAAAGAAACCGTATATAACTGTTACGTTACAAATAACAACCGTATTTTGATGGGAATAGTTACGGTAAAAACACTTTTGATGGCTTGCGATGAAGAGCGTATAGAAGACGTAATGGAGCGTAACGTGTTGTCTGTTTCTACCTTGGAAGACAAGGAAGAAGTAGCGAGAATGTTTGACAAGTACGATTATCTTGCATTGCCTGTAGTAGATAAAGAAAATCGCCTTGTCGGTATTATAACGGTAGATGATGCTATTGACGTTATACACGAAGAAGTAGAAGAAGACTTCGCTAAAATGGCGGCAATAACTCCGTCAGAGAAACCCTATTTGCGAATGAGCACTTTCCAAATTTGGAAAACGAGAATTCCGTGGTTGCTTTTGCTGATGATTTCCGCTACGTTTACGGGAATGATAATTTCATCTTTTGAGAGTGCTTTGCAGGGGCTTGCGGCATTAACAATATTTATTCCGATGCTTATGGATACGGGCGGTAATTCGGGAAGTCAGGCTTCAGTAACGGTTATACGCGGTCTTTCACTCGGAGAGATAAATTATAGAGATGTCTTTCACGTTTTGTGGAAAGAACTTCGCGTCTCAATTTTGTGTGGAGTTACACTTGCTATAATTAGTTTTGGTAAAATAATTCTTGTAGACAGACTTATTATGGGAAATGACGAAGTAACTTATATGGTTGCTTTTGTTGTGTGCGTAACTTTGTGTATAACAGTATTTGCTGCCAAACTTATCGGTTGCTCTTTGCCCATACTTGCGAAAAAATTGGGGTTTGACCCCGCCGTGATGGCAAGTCCGTTTATCACAACGATAGTTGATGCAGTTTCGCTTATGGTATATTTCGGAATTTCTACGGCTTTGTTGAATATCTAAAAAAGAAGGAGAAATAAAATGACAGAAAAACTATTTTATAAAGATAGTTATTTGTGTGATTTTTTTGCTACGGTAGTTTCGTGTGAAAAGGGAAATAACGGAAAATACCGTGTCACTTTGGATAAAACTGCATTTTTTCCGTGTGAAGGCGGACAAAATGCTGATATAGGATTAATTGGTGAAGTGAATGTTGTTGACGTTATAGATGATGGAGAAATTATTCACGTAACCGACGCACCAGTATATGAAGGTGTAGAATATTTCTGTAAAATAGACGCGAAAAACAAGTTGAGAAATTTGCAAAATCATTCGGGTGAACATATAGTGTCAGGACTCGTATGTTCAAAGTTTGGATACGATAACGTCGGATTCCATCTCGGAAGAGAAGAGGTTACAGTAGATTTTTCGGGATTTGTTGATAGCGAATCGTTGAGAGAAATTGAAAGATTAGCGAATGAAGCAATAATAAAGAACATAAAAATCAAGGCAGATGTTGTAAGCAAAGAAAAGGCACGTAAACTTAAATATCGTTCAAAAAAAGATATAAAGGATGATATTCGTATAGTGGCTATAAAAGGATACGATAAATGTGCGTGTTGTGTCCCTCATGTAAATTATACGGGCGAGATAGGTCAAATAAAAATTCTTGATTCCATACACTATAAGGGCGGTGTTAGAGTTTGGATAGCGTGCGGCTTTGATGCCCTTTGCGAACATGTTGAAAAACATGATAGCGTAAAGGCTATATCCAATATGCTTTCCATAAAGCAGAATGAAGTCCTTTTAGGTGTTCAGAGATTGATGGAAACCATAAACGATAAAAATGCCAAAATATCTGCATTAAAAGAAGAATTGTTAGAATTAAAACTCGGCAGACTTGAAAGAAGAGAAGGAAACAGAATTATTTTTGAAGCGGAAGCGGATATGAATTCTATGAGAAAATTCGCGAATTCTGCGGTAAAACTCACAGGCGGAATTTTTGGAATATTCGGCGGTAATGATGAATTAGGATATAAATATATTCTGGCTTCTGAAACTATTGATCTAAAGTCAAAAGCGAAGGAGATAAATACTGCCTTGAACGGAAACGGCGGAGGTTCTCCTATAATGGTTCAAGGTAGTGCCAATGCTACAAAAAAGCAGATTGAAGAATACTTTGAGAATTTAAAATAACCCAATTTGCTTTTAACGATATAAAAATGCTGTCCAATTTAGAATGGGCAGCATTTTTGTTTTTTATAAAGTTTTTATTACAGTTCCGAAATCGATAGATTCTGTTGATTCTATGACTTCTCCTGAATCATTTTCAATCTTGTAATATATGATTTTTTCGTTTTTCCACTCGGCAGAAACAGTATAACCGCCACGGGCACGCAATCCCTTGAAACTTCCGCTATGCCATTTTCTAGGTATAGCAGGGAGAAGTGTTATCTTTTTGCTTTGGCTTTGAATAAGCATTTCAGCAATTCCCGATACAAGTGCGAAGTTGCCGTCGATTTGGAAAGGTGGATGTGCATCAAACAAATTATCATACATAAAACGATTTATCATGAAGTTTATGCTATCAAGGCAATCATCTCCGCGCTTTAAGCGAGCAAGTTGGTGAATTACCCATCCGCGACTCCAACCGGTAGAACCGCCACCGTTTTTGAGACGTGCATCAAGTGATACTTCGCATGCTTTCAAGAGTTCGGGGGTGCTCTCGTCAATCAGGTTTGCAGGATGCAAACCATAGAGTTGAGAAATGTGTCTGTGCCCGGGTTGACATTCTGGAAGTTCTCTATCCCACTCAAGTATTCGTCCGTCTTTTCCTATACCAAGAGGTTTCAAATTGGAAAGTTTCTCTTTAACTTCTGATAAGATTTCGTCATTTACATTAAGTATTTCAGTCATGCTAATGAAATTTTTGAGTATTTCTTCGCTTAACATCAAATCCATTGCGCTTCCCGTTGTAGCCCACGCCTGTTCTGTGCCGTTTACGAAAAATGCATTTTCGGGCGAAGTTGCAGGAGCGGTTGTATAATAACCCTCTCTGTCTTTTACGAGCCAATCAAGAACGAACAAAACGGCGCGTCTTGTGACGGGGTAAGCGGTATTTTCTAAGAAGTCTTTGTCAAGTGTAAATAGATAGTGCTCCCACAAATGTTCGCAGAACCACACACCCGCCATAGGCCAGAAACCGCATCCGCCCGCACCGCAGGGAAGCGTGTGCTTCCACAAATCCGTATTGTGTGAAACGGAGAAGCCGCGGCAACCAAAATAATCTTTTGCGGTCTTTTGACCTGCAATGCTCAAATCGCTTATAAATCTGAAAAGCGGTTCATGGCATTCGGAAAGATTACATACTTCTGCAAGCCAGTAGTTCATTTCAGTGTTGATGTTTATTGTGTAATTGCTCATCCACAGTTGTCTGAAAACACCGTTCCAAATGCCTTGAAGGTTAGTTGCTTGTGAGCCTTCTCTAGACGAAGAGATCAGCAAATATTTGCCAAAATTGAACATAAGTTCAGGCAGACCGGGATCAGATAAAGGATCACGTCTAAAGTTTTCAAGACGTTTGTCTGTCGGAATGTTGCTACTGTCTACTTCTGTTATTGAAATTGATGAACGGTTATAAAGGGCTTGATAATCCGCTATGTGATCGTTGAGGATTTTTTCATATCCGTCATTGAGTGCGGCATTTATCTTTGCTTCGCAATTCATTTCCTTGACGGGATCTTCGTCAAACGAGATAAAACTCGTCTGTGCGTTTACGTAAATTGTAACTTCGGTAGCACCCATAATTCTCAATCCGTTGCTTATGGGGTCTACAAATCCGTCTTTTGTTTCTGCTTTGAGAAGCATATTGAATTTTACGGATTTGTGATTTTCATCATATACTACCGAATTGTCAAACCATTGGTTCCAGACAGGTTCCATGTGGGTAGGTGCTTGACCTTCCATGAAGAGCATATCTCTTCCTATAGTTTTGACGTCGTGTTTTACGTCACTGTCAAAGGAAAGGCGCATGCATATTTTTCTCGGAGTCATTGACTTTATTTTGAGAACAAATATTCCGTGAGGTTTTGAAATGAACATTTTTCTTTCAAATGAGGAATAGTTTTGCGTTAGGCTTGAACACTTTCTGCCGTAAGTTATGTCCATAACGGCAGTGTCAAGCGAAAGGGAACGCTTATAATCGTAATATTTTCCGCTGATATCTTGGTAATTGATACGCAAAAAACCAATAGGCATATATGCTTCGGCTTGTGCACTATGGAAGGTTCTTAACATATCACGCGCTTGTGCATACTTACCGTCAAAAAGAAGTTCTCTTACGTCCTTCAATTTTTCTTTCGGGGAAGGAAATTCAAGTTCTTCGCCTCTTTTTACGTGACCACTCCAAAAAGTGTCATGGTTGAATTGTATAGTTTCTTGGTCTACTCCGCCGTATACCATTGCACCAAATTCACCGTTTCCAAGCATTAAACCTTCTTCCCATATACGGGCAGGGTTTTCATACATTAATATATTGTTATGCATTTTTACTCTCCTTTTATGGAATAGGGAAAATCCCTTCTACGCGGTTGCCTTTGACAACTGTTGCTTCAAGGCAATTATAACACGCAAAAGGGATTTTGTAAATAGAAATTATGAATTGTATAAACTTTTATTCCGTTCTCAATGCTACAACTGGGTCTTTCTTTGCCGCAATCATTGAGGGAACAAGACCTGCTATAAACGTGAGAAGCATACTAATAATTACAAGTGCGACTCCGCCTACAAAAGGCAAAGCAACCATATTGCTTATATCGGTTAGATTCTTTATGATTATATTCGCAGGAATTGAAATAAGCAACGTGATTCCTATACCCACTGCACCTGAAGTAAAACCTACTATGAGAGTTTCCGCATTGAATACTCTGGATACGTCTTTCTTTGATGCGCCCATTGCGCGAAGTATACCAATTTCCTTCGTTCTTTCAAGCACTGAAATGTAGGTAATTATTCCTATCATTATAGAAGATACAACAAGAGAAGTTGATACAAATGCAATAAGAACGTAGGAAATTGCATTTATTATAGTTGTAACGGAAGACATAAGCATACCTACGTAGTCGGAGTACTGTATTACGTTTTCTTCTTTGTCTTCTGCTTCCATCTTTTTGTTGTAGGAGTCTATCGCATCTTTTATAACGTCTTTGTCGGCAAATGTCTTTGCATATATACTGATTGACGAAGGAGAATCAAGATTGCATACGCCGAGCGTGGTCATAACTTCCGCATAGGAAAGTTCGGAGTATTCAGAGGGAGCGTATTCGTCATAATACTGTGCAAGTGTGTCTACGTCTGAAGAGGCAACTTTTTGGTCAAGCATAACTGCAAGTTGTTCGTCGGGCATTGTCGAGAATTGCGTTTCGACTTGTTTTTCGTACTCCGCAATAATCGTCTGTGTTATAAAACCGACCATTGTTGCGGTTATTTCTTCGTCAGTTTGGGTGGCGAGGTATTTTGCTATTGTCTCTTCATCCATGCCTGAACTTTGCGAATAGTTCTGAATCATAGCAGACTCCATATCGGCTCTGTTGGGGAATTGCTTCATGTATTCAGATACTGTGGCATTTATATATTCGTCAGACGGTGTTTTGCTCATATCGTAAATTATATCTGCTTTTTCCTGCGCAGAAAGGGAAGCAAAATAAACTTTGAGCGCTTGTGCCTTTTCGTCAGTGGTTAAATCTTTGTCATCACTTGTTTTGATTTTCAAACCGCTCAAAACGTCGATGTCAGGATTTTCTATTTGCTTGTTTACTATTTCTGATTCGTTTACTGCATTTATGACATATTCGGTAAGTGCAGAAGTGTATCCGATGGCTCCCGTCAATGCAGTAGAATTTGAGTCTTCAGTCGGGCGCATGATACCTACTACTTTTATGTCAACGCCTTCCTTTACCAAATAAGCCATGTAAGTTTCGTTGTTGCGCATATCTTCATACGCGCCGGTTTCTGCATTGTACTTGTAGTAATCGGTGGGAAGAACAAGTTTGAATGTCATATTAAGCAAATCTTCATATTCAAACACGAGTTTTTCGGTTTCCATAGGCTCGCCTTTGAGCATTGCTTGCATCATTTCGGGAAGTTCTGCCTGATCTTTCAAACCGAGAGAATAGAGAATAGTGTCGGAAAGTTCGTTGTTTTTGTCAACTATAAGAACAACTTCATCATACTCGTTAGGCCAAGAACCTGCAATTATTTCATACTGATCGTCAAGTATGTCTTGCTCAAGCATTTCTTCCCAAATTTGTATTTCCGAAGAACCTGACATTCCTTGCATCATTTCCATGCCTGCCTGCATAGAAGAGTTTGCGCCTTCCATCATAAAGTCCATTACTGTGCTTGGGTTAATCTGTAAAACACCGTCAGAAGTGTTCGGCGAGTAGATGTAAAGCGGTACGTCGTATCCGTATTTTATATCGCTTATTAACTCTTTAGATGCATTTTCTTCGCTTTCAAGAAACTCTTTAAATTCGGTTAGATTGTTGTACTGTGTTTCCATTGTGAAGAACGAGGACATCATTTCGTACATTGAAGAATTAGTATAAACCTTGTCGCGTTCATGTGTGAGTTCGTCGCTTGTGTTGTTTGCAAAAGTCATAAACAAAGACGACATATCATAGTTTTCTGCTGTTATAACAAGGGGATAGGAAGAAAGCGTCTCTTCTTGAACGGTGTTAATATAAGTTTGAACGCCGTTTGAAATAGCTAGTATCAAAGCAATGCCTATAATACCAATACTGCCGGCAAATGACGTTAAAAGTGTTCTTCCTTTTTTTGTCATAAGGTTATTGAGACTCAAAGAAAGAGCAGTGAAGAATGACATAGAAGGTTTGCGTGCAGATTTTGCATTTGAGGCATACTCGTTTTCCTCGGAAATGTACGGATTTGAATCCTCGGTGATTTTTCCGTCTTTCAAACGTACGATTCTGTCAGAATATTCTTCCGCCAAATCGGGATTGTGCGTTACCATGATAACGAGACGGTCTTTGGAAATTTCTTTGAGTATGTCCATAACCTGAATGCTCGTTTGAGAGTCAAGAGCACCCGTAGGCTCGTCAGCAAGTAAAATCTCAGGATCGTTTATAATTGCACGTGCTATTGCAACTCTTTGCATCTGTCCGCCGGAAAGTTGGTTCGGACGCTTATTCATATGCTCTTCGAGACCTACTGTGGCAAGTGCCTGCCTTGCTTTTTCTCTGCGTTTTGCTTTTGAAATGCCCGAAAGTGTCAATGCAAGTTCAACGTTTGAAAGAATGCTTTGGTGTGGTATAAGGTTGTAACTTTGGAATACAAAACCGACAGAGTGGTTTCTGTATGAGTCCCAATCGTGTGAAGAAAACTTTTTAGTAGATTTTCCTTTGATGTTTAAATCGCCGCTTGTGTATCTGTCAAGACCGCCTATTTTATTAAGCAGCGTGGTTTTTCCACATCCGGACGGACCGAGAATAGAAACAAATTCGCTTTTTCTAAATTCTATGTCAATTCCGTCAAGCGCTTGAAGTTTCATATCTCCCGTTACGTATGTTTTTGTAATGTTTTGTAACTTTAGCATTAAATTGTCTCCTGATAGTTTTGTTCTAATGTCAATTTTATTCTATGTTAATATTTTAAATTTATAATGTGAATTAGTAACATTTAAAATGTTTATGAAAAGTTAATAATTATTTGTTATTATAAAAAAGAAAGGAAAGGTGAGAAAAATGGCATACGTTTATATGTTGAAATGTATTGACGGAAGTTATTATACAGGTAGCACCGTCGACATTGAGAAGAGAATAAAGGCTCACGTATTAAAATTGCCCACTGCTGCGAAGTACACTCGTTCTCACACAGTGGTAGAAGTTTCTGCCATTTGGGAAGCACCTTCGCTTTCGTTTGCTTGTAAACTTGAATATTTTATAAAGAAAAAATTGAGCCATGCACAAAAACATCAACTTGTTTTAAGCCCCGAATTGCTTAGCGAGTATATTCCTGAAAAACTTAAAGACATAGCATATACTCACATAGACAAAACGAAACTAGAATATGCTTTAAAAATAGATTAAATATAAGGCAGAACGCAAAAAAGAGAGCAGGGCTCTCTTTTTTTGATACTTATATTCTTGCAATTCCGCCTTCTTTTGCCGCTTTGCTAACTGCTTCTGCGACTATGTCTGCTACGTTACGGTTAAGAGGGGAAACAATGATGTTTTCTTCTGTCAATTCTTCCTCAGGACTCAAATTTGCGATAGCATAAGATGCAGCAACTTTCATTTCTTCCGTTATCGCTCTTGCTCTGCATTTGAGTGCACCTTTGAAAATTCCGGGAAAAGCGAGAACGTTGTTAATCTGGTTCGGGAAGTCGCTTCTGCCTGTTCCGACGATTCTTGCACCTGCTTTTTTTGCAAGGTCGGGCATTATTTCAGGTGTAGGATTTGCCATCGGGAAAACTATTGCATCGTCTGCCATTGAACGAACCATTTCTTCGGTGACTGCTCCGGGAGCAGAAACGCCAATGAATACGTCTGCACCTGCGATAACGTCGGAAAGAGAACCGTTAATATTTGCTTTGTTAGTTAATTCTGCAATTTCATTTTGCGCACTGTTTTGATTGGGGTTGCCTCTGTAAATACTGCCGAATCTGTCTACCATTATGATGTTTTTAACGCCTATGTTTAAAAGATGTTTGCAGATAGCAATTCCCGCACTTCCTGCTCCGTTTATAACACATTTAACTGTGCTTATATCTTTCTTTACAATCTTCAAACTGTTTATAAGCGCTGCAGCAACTACTATGGCAGTTCCGTGTTGGTCGTCATGAAAGACGGGAATATCACAGATTGCTTTTAATTTCTCTTCAATTTCAAAACATCTTGGAGCACTAATATCTTCAAGGTTTATACCGCCAAAACTTCCCGATATGAGATAAACGGTTCTTACTATTTCATCTACGTCTTTGGATTTTATGCATATAGGGAAAGCGTCAACGTCTGCAAAAGACTTGAACAATGCACATTTTCCTTCCATAACGGGCATGCCCGCTTCGGGACCTATATCGCCAAGACCAAGTACTGCGGTTCCGTCTGTCACAACTGCAACGAGGTTGTTGCGGCGGGTGAGAAGAAAAGACTTGTCAATATCGGCATTTATTTCAAGGCAGGGGGTAGCAACGCCGGGAGTGTAAGCGAGTGACAAGTCATTTTTGTCCTTTATCTCGCATCTAGATATTACTTCTATTTTGCCATTCCATTCGTAATGTTTTTTGAGTGATTCTTCGCCTATGCTCATTTTAGCCTCCATGTTGAAATTATATTTTTAAGTATTATATAATAAACTTGAAGATAAATCAAGTAAAAAACATAAAATAATTGCATTTTGTTTTTAAATGTGTTATAATAACTTAATGAAAAATCTTTTTGAGGAAACTATGGAAAAGATAATAAAAAAAGTACAGATGCCTTTATCGGAAAATGTCCTTTCGGCAATGAAAATATTGAAAAAACGCGGGTTTGAGGCTTACGTTGTAGGTGGTTGTGTGCGCGATTTTCTCATGGGTAAAAAGCCGCACGATTTCGATATGACAACAAATGCACTTCCCGAAGAAATAATAGAAGCTTTTGAAGGTTATACACTTATAACCGCAGGAGTGAAACACGGCACAGTAGCGGTTATGATAAACAAGGAGAAAATAGAGATAACAACATATCGAATCGACGGTGAATACAACGATAACCGACATCCGGCTAGCGTCACGTTTTCTTCTTGCCTTCGTGATGACACTTTGCGTCGTGATTTCACTATGAATGCATTAGCCTATTCGGATAACGAGGGGATAGTAGATTTCAACGGTGGAATTTCTGATATAACCGATAAACTTATCAGAGCAGTTGGAGAGCCTCAAAAACGCTTTGAAGAAGATGCGCTTCGTATTATGCGAGCAATTAGGTTTTCATGCACTTTAGGCTTTCAAATTGAGGAAATCACAACAAAAAAAGCATACGAATCCGCAAAACTGCTAAAAAACATTTCGGCAGAGAGAATTTGCGAAGAAATGGATAAACTTCTTACGGGTTTTTCTGCAGGTGATTGCATCAATAAAAACGATACAGTTTTTTCTGTGATTATCCCCGAAGTCTTTCCTATGTCGGAAACCAAAATTAAAGCGCTGAATAGCAAGCATGTGAATTCCGTTGTTTCTTACGCTATGCTTTTCGACGGACTTGATAGCGAAACAGCAACAAAACTCTGCTGTTTTCTGAAGTTTTCAAATGAACGAAAGAAAAAAGTATTAGCATTGCTGTCATGCGAAAACATTCCAAAAACAAAAATCGAAACGAAAATGTATTTAAAAACATTTGGTGTTGAAACCGCACAAGACTTTTTGAAGTATAAATCTGCTTATGGATTTGACGTTACAAAAACTGAGAAGTTCGTGCAAGAAATAATAGAAAATAATGAGTGTTACTCTTTGAAGCAACTTGCGATAAGCGGTAGTGATTTGATATCCCTCGGCATAACAAACGGAGAAAAGATAGGCAAAATATTATCTGATACGCTTTTGAAAGTGATTGGCGGAGAATTGGAAAATAAAAAAGAGTCTTTGATAAAGTATGTAAATGGCTTTTTGAATATTTGAGTTGTGAAATTCATAATTAGTTTAGTTAAAGTATAAATCTTAAAATATATAAAACACTTTATTAAAGGAGGTCATTATGAAAAACAGAGTAATAAGCATGTTGCTTGTAATAGCAATGATTATTACCGCCGTTCCTGCAATGGGAATTTTCGTATTTGCAGAAGATACGGCACAAACTGACGAGCAGAGTTTCTATACTCTTTCGTCATTGGATTCATACAAGGAGGAGGATCTCGCACAAAATGATGCGAACGAAGCAAGCATTGCTCGCGTGTACGATTTGTCATCAAATGCATTTGATAGACTTTCGCCCACTCAGCGTCATGAAGTGATTACCGATGTAATTGCTGCCATTGATTCAGAAGGTGGACTTCGCAGTTTTATCGGCACAGATGATGAGACGACCGATGAGTATGAAGACGGAATTGCTGCTCAACTTTATTTTGATAAAATTGCGGTCAGCAAGATGGTAATTGACGGTTCTCTCTACGTTCAGGACGGATTGAAATATCACATTTCTTTCTTTACTGCAGTAGATGGTGATCCTATAACGTCAAGCACAAGTTGGAGCAAGTATTTTGTTAATTCAACAAGTGGAATGAATACCAGTTTCACATACACTCCTGCTGATAAGCCTCGATTGGATGAAAACGGTTATGTAGTAAGAGGAACTTACAAAAACGGTTCAACTGTAGTTGAAAATGTAGTTCTTACCGATCCCAACTATGACGCAGTATTGTTTAGTAACGGTAGTTTGAAATCACTTTGGTACGGAACTGCGGTTTATAATCCCGCAACCGGTGAAAATTACAAAGATGCAGACGGGACAACATTGCCGAATGATGTTAGAGTTGATTCTTATAATGCCGCTAATGCGAACAATGTGACAAACTCGGGCTCAAACATTTCTTTTGGTCCGGCGCTTGCCTTAACAGAGGATCACTCTATTCAGTTTATTATGTCAAATGATCCTCATTCATATACTCTCTCCAATTCTGCGAGCCGTGTAGTAAGTCAGGCTTTGCAAGCGGGTAACTTCAGAACGGATATGGGACTTGGTAGTGCCACAGGAACGTTCAAGACAAGAGTAGCATTAGCAACGCTCAATTCCAGTGGCAGTGCAACTTGGGCTTGGCCACAACTTTCTACAGACACAGGTTCTTCGGGACATATTCCGATAAAAAGCGGAGATGCATTTGCTTACACAATAGTTGACAACGTTGCTGATACAAAGGACGTTCATACAGTAAGTGTATACACGGATGCTCATTTGTTGTATCAAAATGCAAATTATCCTCTCGTGAAAACGGGAACAGGCGGTCAATCCTTGAAGAGTCCTTACATGGACATATTTGCCATTAGAATATACGCAAAGGCGCTCACGGAAGAGGATATTATTCACAACAATTTTGCAGATCTTGTAAACTATTACCAACTTGACCTTTCAGGATACAAAACTCTTTCTGATAGAGCAAAGAAAACAGTTGAACAGGAAATTGCGGAAATTTCCGTAGCGGATAAAGTTTACACAACTCATGAATCGGTACAAGCCGTACTTGATGAGTTGGTTCGTGATAATTTTGATTATGATGCTTTGCGTGAAGATAACGACGGTTATGCGTTTAATCACACTATCGATATTGCAAAACACTATAAACTTTCTCTTACAAAGTATCTTTCGTTGAATGCGGCGGCGCAGGGAATGGTTGATTACGACTTCCTTTCCGTAACAACTTCATCTTTTATTACTGCAGTAGCGGCTCAGGCTGCATTCGATGCGTTAGCAGATAAGTATTCTGTACTTGATTATTCCGAATGTTCTTCTTTGGAAGGTTTGGAATCCTTTATGTACTTTGATCTTTCTTCTGCGACAACGCAGGATGAAATTGATGAAATAAGTGAAGTGTATTCCTTGAAAACGGAAGTGTATGACAGACTTTCACCCAAGCAGAGAAAAGCAGTCATTTCTGGCGTTTCGGAAAATATAGCAACTTTCCGTGCATACATAGGAACCGAAAATGCAGATGTAGATTCACAACTTTATTTTGATAATGCCTGTGTATCGCAGATGATTGATACCGACCTTTACGTAAAAGAAGGTCTTATATACCGACTTGACTTCTTCCGCTCCGTAGAAAACTCCAAGGAAACGAAAGAAGATACAAAAACAACTAAATATCACAAACTTGGAAGCAATGGCGGATTTGACGTTGATAGCGGAAAATTCATATTTAAAAACGGCTATTTACAGTCAACTTACAACGTCGTCTTTGGCTACGGTGATCCTTCCGCGTTTGATAGCGACAAGTCAGTTCAGTACGTTGGAGGCGGTTCGTTCTACGGTCAGTCGTTCCAGTTGGACGAGGTGCGTGTATCATCGAGCAAGACTTCCGGAACGCCTAAATTTTCAATAGGAACAATAACATCGCCGAGAAACCAAGTTGGTGTGGGTTATAATACAAACGGTGCCGCGGGCGCATCGTATTCATCTGCTCACGATCTCGGCGGATACCGCACAACTCTTGGCGGAACAAGAGCGTTTTCCGGCTCTACGTCAGACGTCGATTTTAAAGTGGACACCTTCCTTTCAAGCGATGGCGGCAACCATTTATATCCTTTTGAATTTACATATTCTATGGAAAAAACTCCTGCCGCAGAAATGGGGATTGCCGCTGATGACAAAAAGAACTTTGCTTACGATGATCCGCTTGTTGATACTGACGGAGACGGAAATCTTGTAGGCGATATAGAC
>JAZOLR010000207.1:0-1948 GCA_045653255.1 Eubacteriales bacterium
TAAAGGTGAAAATTTACTTTTGTCTTTCCGAGGATGACGTTAAAAATCACGACACGGGACACTTCGTTTACCAAACCGCGAAATATTTTGAGGAGCGATACCCCGGCTTTATAGAACTCGACTACATAAACATAATAACAAGACGCAACAAAAACGGGGAAATAGTTTCTCTTTCCAAGTACAAGACCGATATGCACGGCAACGAAACCGCCATAGCGGGAAGTTCGGTGATTTTTGAGTGCGGAAACAATTACAGAGTGCTTACCGACACGGTTACCGGTGCGGGATACGCGCATTTTTACACCCTTGACGCAGACAAAAAAATCACCTCGTATAACGGCGAGGAAGTAATGGCGTCTATGATATCCTGGGTGCTTAGCGACGAGCACAAAACCGCATATTTCACCCAGTATCACGGAGAGAGTGCAGATATTGAATTTTCAAATCTCCTTTCCTCCGCGGGTTATTACGTAGACGTTATAGACCTCAGACGCGAGGAAGTGCCCGAGGACGCAGACCTCGTCGTAATTTCCAACCCAACAAGCGATTTTGAAGCGTCGCGGGATGGCAGCGGAGTGCGCTCCGAGATAGACAGGATTAAAACCTATATCGAGAGGGGCGGAAACATTTACGTTGAACTTGACCCGTACGTAAAAAATCTTGCGGTTTTAGAGGGATTCCTTGCAGAGCACGGAATAGTTTTTTCAACGACCGTGACAGAGTCGGGGCGCAAGGTCAGAAATATGGTTAAAGACCCGCGCAACGCGATAACTACCGACGGATTTACGCTGGTTGCAAATTTTTCGGACGACTCGCTTGCCGCAAAACTGTCCAAGCAAACCGAAAAGTACGGCAACGGGGACGTCATTGTGCGCGAGATTGCGGCGCTTGAACTTTCCGGCAACGCAAAGCCGCTTCTTGTAACCTCGTCTTCCGCAATGCTTGAAGCGGAAGGCAAGACGGTTTCGTCAGGAGAAAAATTCTGTATGGCGGCATATACTGAGGTTGCCTGTGAGTCGGGGGCGGCAAAAATATTCGTTATTCCGAGCATTTACCTCGCCGTATCCGATTCGCTGATTACCGACGGATATTCAAATAAAGACTTCGTATTCTCTCTTTTAGAAAACCTTTACGGTCAGAAAAATATTCCCTACGGCTGTAAAGCGGTATTTTTCAACACAGAAATACTTGAAAATCTCACTATGGGCACGGCAAGGCTCTATACTGCGCTTATAATGTGCGTACCGGTGGCAATCGGTGTTGTTGGCGCTGTCGTTACAGTGAGAAGAAAAAACAGATAAAAATTCAAATTAAAGCGCGGGATGTCCCGCGCGGGAGAAAAAATGAAAGCAAACCTGCTTAAAGGAAAAAGCACAAGAACGAAAATATTTACGGCGATTTCCGCTTTTGCAATAGTAATAATTCTCCTTCTCAATCTCTGCCTTTGCTACGTCGGTCAGCAAAAAACCGTGTTTTTTGATATGACTCCTGAGGGGCTTTACACCCTCTCTGACGCGATGGTTGACGAATGTGAAGAAATGTTTACAAAAATAGAGTTGGACGATTCAAGGGATTCAAACGGCAACGAGAAAAAAATAAAAATCCTTTTCTGCACCGACCCCGACTATCTTATGGCGTCGGAGCAAGCGCGGCTTGTCTACCTTATGGCGACGAAACTTGAAAATAAGTATTCGGATGCGGTGGAGGTTGACGAGGTGAATATCCGCTTCAAGCCTACTGCCGTGGCAAAATATAAGACCACCT
The DNA here is from genome assembly GCA_045653255.1 of Eubacteriales bacterium. GTDB lineage: Bacteria > Bacillota > Clostridia > Oscillospirales > CAG-272 > UBA1740. The sequence continues at coordinate 1,765 of JAZOLR010000207.1, forward strand.
CGCTCAGCAAGATTACCGCTAACAGTATAATCGTTTCTTACGGTGACAGATACAGAGTTACGAATATCGACACATTCTGGGAATCCGGAAACAACGGCGGCGTGTATTTTAACGGCGAATACCGCATCGCAACTCTTATAAGGTCGGTAACGGCTATAAGACAGCCTAAGGCATACTTTGTGAC
>JAZOLR010000208.1:0-1434 GCA_045653255.1 Eubacteriales bacterium
ATACAACTCGCCGAGGCGAATAAAACGGCGTGATACTCTTTACGGGGTATCACGCTAAAATTTTGGGGGCGGATTTGTATTTGTGCATTAAATTTCGGGGGACGGTTTTGTTCACCTGCAAACCGATTGCGCGTAGCGGACGGCTTCCATTGCGTCCTTTGCGTAGTGGTCTGCGCCTATCTTGTCTGCGTAGTCTTGTGTCAGGACTGCGCCGCCGACTACTATCTTCGCCCACGGTGCGTGAATGCGGAGTTCTTTTATAGTTTTTTCCATTGCGGGTACGGTCGTTGTCATAAGTGCGCTGAGTCCAACGAGAGGCGCGTGGGTTTTTACCGTTTCTTCTACTATAGTTTCTACTGCGACGTCGCGGCCGAGGTCTATTACGTCATAGCCGTAGTTTTCAAGAAGAAGTTTGACTATGTTTTTGCCTATATCGTGGATATCGCCCTCAACTGTCGCGAGAACAAACTTGCAACCGTTTCCTGCGCTTGCGTTTTGCATACTTGCCTTTACTACTTCGAATGCCGCTTTTGCCGCTTCCGCGCTCATAAGCAAAGAGGGAAGATAGACTGTCTTTTTCTCAAATCCCTCGCCCACCTTGTTGAGCGCGGGGATTACCTCGTTTGATACTATGTCAAGCGCGGGGGTGGTGGCGAGAAGTTCCTGTGTCACGCGCGCGGCTTCGCTGCACAAGCCTTTCACTATCGCGTAGCGCAATTCGCCCTCTTTCGTTGTAGAGAGGTCGGGGGTGAGTTTCTCTCCTGTCGGTGCGTTTGCCGCAAACACGACTTCGGGTTGAGATTCCGCAAATTCGATAAATTCCGCGAAGTTTTCGTCATTTCCCGAAAGTGCGCGGTATGCGTAGTAGGTCTTCATCATCTCGGAAGACGCGGGGTTCATTATTGCCGCGCTGAGTCCGTTTGCAAGTGCAAGCGAGAAGAAAACACCGTTGAGCATATCTCTTGCAGGAAGTCCAAACGATACGTTAGAAACACCGAGCGAGGTGTGGCAACCGAGTTCGTTTCTTATAATTCGGAGCGCGCGCAAGGTCTCACGCGCGGCGGTCTTGTCCGCGCTCACCGTCAATGCGAGAGTGTCAAAAATGAGGTCTTTTTTCTTTATTCCGTATTTTTCGGCTTCTTTTATTATTCTTTCTGCTATCGCAACTCTTCCTTCGGCAGTTTCGGGTATTCCCGACTCGTCAAGCGTGAGCGCGATTATTACACCGCCGTATTTTTTTGCAATCGGGAAAATTCTGTCCATGCTTTCCTTTTTGCCGTTGACGGAGTTGATAAGAGGTTTGCCGTTGTATATGCGGAGCGCCTTTTCCATTGCGTCGGGGTTTGCCGTGTCAATCTGCAAAGGCAGGTCGATTATCGCCTGAAGTTCGCGCACTACTTTGGTAAGGGTTGCCGCCTCGTCAATGTCGGGAAG
>JAZOLR010000209.1:0-5835 GCA_045653255.1 Eubacteriales bacterium
CCTCTTGCAGAAAATCAAAGTTTTTGTGTATGATTTTCAAGGAAAAATTTATATAAATATTATACAATAAATACGACGGTATGTCAATTTCTTTTAAAAAAATCTCTATTTTGGGGAGGATTTTTATGAACGGAAAACTTAAAAATATCATTCATGAGTGCGATTTCTGCGTTGTCGGCGGAGGACTTGCGGGAATGTGCGCCGCTATATCTGCCGCTCGTCACGGTCTTTTCGTTGTTATTATCCACGACAGACCTATGTTCGGCGGTAATGCATCAAGCGAGATAAGAATGTGGGTAAGCGGAGCGCACGGAGACAACAACAGAGAAACGGGAATACTTGAAGAAATCAACCTTGAAAATCTTTACAGAAATCCGTACAGAAACTATCCGATTTGGGACAGTATACTCTACGAGGTAGTAAAAAATGAAAAAAACATAACCGTTCTTCTCAATTGCTCTTGTCTTGATGCAGAGTGCGAAAACGGAATAATAAAGAACGTTGTCGGATGGCAATTAACAACACAGTTATATCATACCGTAAAAGCGAAACTCTTTGCCGATTGTTCAGGCGACAGTATACTTGCCCCCTTGACAGGAGCAGAGTATACCTCCGGCAGAGAGGGCAGAGATGTATACGGCGAAGTTTTCGGACCGGACAAGTCAGATAAATATACAATGGGAAATTCCTGTCTCATCCAAGCGAGAGAGACAGACGAAAAACATCCGTTTATAGCGCCCGAGTGGGCATATAAATTCACAAAAGAAAAGGTAGGAAAACGCTTTAAATCGCTTTCACACCCTCACGAAAACTTCTGGTATCTTGAACTCGGCGGAACGCAGGATACTATAGCCGATGCCGAAGAAATACGCGATGAACTCGTCGCATTAGCATACGGATTTTGGGATTATATAAAAAACAGCGGCGAGTGTGATGCAGACAATTGGGAACTTGACTTCGTTGGCTTCCTACCCGGCAAACGCGAGAACAGAAGATATATAGGCGACTACGTAATGACGCAACATGACGTTTCAGACGGTGGGAAGTTTGAAGACTTGGTAGCATTCGGCGGTTGGACGATGGACGACCACAACCCGGAGGGATTATACTCAACTGCTGCCTCCAACAAACACTATCCCGCCCCCTCACCTTTCGGCATACCTTACAGAAGTCTCTATTCAAAAAATATAGAAAATCTCTTCTTTGCGGGTAGAAATATAAGCGTTTCTCACGCTGCAATGAGTGCGACAAGAGTAATGGCGACCTGTGCAACGATGGGGCAGGCAGTAGGTACTGCCGCGGCTATTGCATCGCAAAATAACCTTTCCCCTCGCGGTGTCTATGAAGAAAAACTCTCGCTTCTTCAGCAGACCTTGATAGACGACGACTGCTATCTGCCGACTATAAAAATGCAGCATTCCGATATAGTCAAAAATGCAAAAATCACTTCAAACGGCGTAGGTGAAGAAAACCTCACAAACGGTTACGACAGAAAAATCGGCGAATACGAAAACTGCTGGCAGGGAAAGCAAAATGATACGATTTGCATAACGCTTGAAAAGGAAGAATTTGTGCGCGAGTTGAGAATAACGCTTGACTCCGACATCAACAGAACGACAGTCGGCGGCAATCCCCTCATAAAGCATAAGTCTACCGTTACAAACTATCCGAAAAATCAAGCACCGGTCACGTTACCCACTACCCTCGTGCGCGATATGAAGATAGAAGTTCTCACGAAAGACGGCGAGTCTAAATCCTTTATAATAAAAGACAACCGCCGCCGCGTTATAAGACAGGCAATAAATGAAAATTGCATAGGTATAAAGATAACTCCGATTGCAACCTACGGCGATGACACTGTGCGTATATTCTCACTCAATTTGAAATAGGAGACTGTATATGGATTTTTCAAAAAGACTCGGACAAGTGAATGAAAATTCGATATTCCGTATGGATGGATATTACGTCTGGTGCGGAAGCGTTACTCGCGCAGAAAACGGTAAGTATTATCTCTTTTTCTCATTTTGGGAAAAATCCGCCACCTTCAGAGAAGGCTGGGTAACCGTATCAAAAATAGGCTACGCCACAAGTGATAACCTTTACGGAGGGTATGAATACAAGGGAATAGCACTCGATTCGGGCAAGACCTGGGATAGCGGCTCTGTCCACAATCCGACAGTTATCCGTCACGGTGGAAAGTATTATATGTACTATATGGGAAATTACGGCGACGGCACGTATTGGTCGCACAGAAACAATCAACGAATTGGCGTAGCAGTAGCCGACACTCCCGACGGACCGTGGACACGTTATGACACCCCCGCACTTGACGTAAGCCGTGATAGTTTCGACTCGCTTATGGTGTCAAATCCTTCCGTCACAGAAGGCAAGGACGGAAAATTCTATATGATATACAAGGCAGTGAAAGATAACGGCATCTATCCGCGCGGAGGCGCTGTCGTATGTGGTATAGCCACATCGGACACCCCCCTCGGCCCCTTTAAAAAGTACGGCAAGCCAATCCTCGTCAATCCCGAAAACGATTGGTCTGTTGAGGATGCTTTTATATGGCAGGAAAACGGAAAATTCTACGTTATCGCAAAGGATTTTCAAGGCTATTTCACAAAATCCGACAAGGGCGATATGGCGCTCTTTTGTTCGGATGACGGCTTTGAGTGGAAATTATCCGATACTCCACTCGCCGCCAAAAGAGAACTGCATTATGACACTCATACCGTCTCGCTCAATAAAATGGAAAGACCTCAGATTTATATTGAAAACGGAATTCCGAAAGCACTCTCGTGCGCTTGTATGCCTACAGAGAAAGCGGAAGAAACCTACAACGTGATAATTCCGATGAAATAACGTTAAAATAGGACAGAGAAAAATTTGATATGCACTTCCAAAAGGTAGACACTTTTGGAGGTGCATATCATTCTCTGTCCTATTTCTATACTCCTGCATAATAGGATTAAATTGCGTGATTACCTATAATGAACTTATGCTAATATCCTCTTTTTTCCTATTTTCAAAATTTGCATACACTCACTTTTGCGTGTCATTACTCAATTTAGACTTTAAAATCCCCCTCGCCCTCGGATACGTAAAACGGAGGAAAAGAATGTATATAAACAAAGTGGAAATCTGCGGCGTAAATACCGCAAAACTGAAAACTCTCAAAGAAGACGAAAAAAGAGAGTTGCTAAAAAAATCAAAAGAGGGGGACAAAAAAGCGCGTGAAGAATTGATTTGCGGAAATCTCCGCCTTGTGCTTAGCATCATTCAACGATTTACAAACCGCCGCGAAAATTTAGACGACCTCTTTCAAGTGGGGTGTATAGGTCTAATAAAAGCGATAGACAACTTCAATATTGACCTCGACGTGCGCTTTTCCACCTATGCCGTGCCTATGATAATAGGAGAAGTGCGACGCTATCTGCGCGACAACAACGCAATACGCGTGAGCCGCTCAATGCGCGACCTCGCCTATCGCGCATTGCAGGCAAGGGAAGAAATACAAAGAACGCATCAGCGCGACGCCACCTTAGATGAAATAGCCGAAAAATTAGGTGAAAAGAAATCGGCAGTCTCTGCCGCAATGGAAGCGATAGTAGAGCCCGTATCACTCTACGAATCCGTATATAATGATGGCGACGAATCCGTCTACGTAATAGACCAAATAAAAAATTCAGAAGACACAGACGACACGTGGATAGAAGACATTGCCTTAAAAGAAGCACTAAAAAAACTCGGCGAGCGAGAACGCTCAATAATAATGAAACGCTTCTACAACGGCAAAACCCAAATGGAAATAGCCGCCGAAATAGGCATCTCCCAAGCCCAAGTCTCCCGCCTCGAAAAATCCGCCATAGATAAAATAAGAAAAGAGATGTGATTACCACCCACTCCCCGCAGACCTTTTATTTTCTGCGGGGACTGGGTTATAATTTCTACGCTTTAACTCCTTAAAATCATAGAAAAACTATAAAACATAATGAAATTTACGAGTAAAAGAAGGGAAACGCAAAGTTTTTACGAATATTAATAGGGAGTAGCACAACTATCCTTGCGATTAATCAACGTACTGTTTTTTTGTACATGTATGTGCTATAATGTATATGAACGTAAAAATAAAAGTAAGAGGATAAGCAATGAAGAACAAAATTGAAGTGATTTCCCGAAAAATAGCCGAGGAGCTTATAGAAAAAGGCATTCCCGAAAATACCGCTATTATCAGCTTCTCTGATCCAAAAACAAAGCGCACCCCTCCCGATTACAGACCTGTTAAATACCCAACCGAATGTGAGCATGTATTTTATGTTCCCGTGCTTGATATTGATATCGAGATTCTTGAGGATTTCGGACTTACATACGATATGTATTTTCAAGAAGCACCAGCACTTGCCGAGTTTATATGCCGAGCGGTGGACGGCGGAATGGATATAATCTGTCAGTGCGAATACGGACAGAGCAGGAGTGCTGCTTGCGCCGCCGCAATCAAGGAGTTCTTTGAAAAAGATGGTATTTCCATTTTCGCAGACTATCGATATTATCCAAATCAGTTGATATTCAATAAACTTTTAGCTTCACTGAAATCATATCTCCCAAAGAATTATGAAAGAACTATATAAAGGAAACTCAAAAAATGACAGCGCAAAAATACGAAGATCAGCATAATGTTTTGATGGCAGAATGGCAAAGTAAATTCGAATTTAAAAACAGGGGAGAAGTGGGACAGTTTGTTTCAGATGGCATTGTAGATTTTAAGAATTACAAGAACATAATGTATATTTTGAAAGATGCAAATAACGGTGACGGAAATTATACAGATCGTGGAATTTGCGATGAGGTAATTGCAAGTAATTCGTCAGGTAAAACATGGTTTAATCCTACTAGGTGGACACAAATACTTTTGTATGGTACTTCTTATGAGGCAGTAAAAACTGTTACGCATGATATTCAGCATGAACAATTAAGAAAGATAGCTATTATAAATCTTAAGAAGGCATCAGGGAAAGGCAATGTAGCAGATAAAGAGATTTTTCAAGTTGCATCTAAACAAGAGGAATACATAAAAAAGCAAATAAAATTATGCTCACCAAAGTTGATTATTGCATGTGGCAAGGTTGTTTTTGAATCACTATATAATATTTATTCTCAAAATGGTAATATTGATTTTATTGAGATTACAGGTGTTAGTAATTATGGAGGCAGAGCTTTTGATATTGGATGTGAATTAAATAAGCCAGAACAAATTTATGTTATTGAATATAGGCATCCGGCTAATGGATGTAGTATATTCAAATCATGTGGTGATATGTATTTAATTCGTCATGCGCTTTTAAAACAAAAAGATACACTGTATTTTTCCAAAGCTTGAAATTTTTTTATTGCTGTGGTATAATAATAGTGATTTTACATTTGTAAGGAGGAAAAATATGTCTATTTCATCATTTTTTAGAGCTTTGATTGCTTTTGTCGTATCCGCGATTTTTGGATTGATTGGTGGTACCATATTAGGATTTGTTATATGCCTAATTTTTGGCATTGAGGATGATGGCGTAATACCATGCTTTATAATTACATGTATTATGGCTACTAGTGTTGTATTCTTGTTTTTTTTGCTAGAATCACAATGTGAAAAGTGTAAAAAAGTATTTGCTATGGTTGAAATATCTCGTTCTGCTATTGACGAAGAGTATACTACAATAGATGTCGATAGACCAATAAGAAATAATAAAGGGAAAATAATAGCACATCGAGATGAGTCGGTACCTGCCATACGAACAACTTATAAGTGTTTTGAAAAATGTGAGTATTGTGGTTACAAGAGGG
>JAZOLR010000210.1:0-1237 GCA_045653255.1 Eubacteriales bacterium
CTATATACTCAACGACCATATTGTCATCGGTGGGGGAAAGTCCCGCTTTCTTTACCGTTATTGCGGCGGCTCTGTACATCGGCGCGCGAAATACCTGCGGAGTTGCCGCATTCCACATCTGCGAGCGCTCGGGAGTTTCAAGAATGAAGCCGTCGGGGGAGACTTTTTTCACGGTATCTTTGACAGGCGAGCCTGCGGTTGCCGCATTGTATGCGTAGGCAGCGGAAACGACTTCCGCTATCTGACTAGGGGTAATAAGACAACGTGCGGAGTCGTGTATTGCAACAAAACCCGTCTTTTCAGTTACTGCGGTCATTCCGTTCATAACAGAGTCAAAGCGTTCATCTCCGCCGCATACGGTGTGGGTGAATTTTTTAATTTTATACTCCTCTGCAATACTACGCACGAATGCACTGTCTTCGTTTTTCGTAACAACTATTATTTCATCTATATATCTACATTTTTGAAAAGCAAGTAAGGTATGTGCGAGTACAGGGATACCTTCAAGCATAATAAACTGTTTTGGCACGTCGCTTCCCATTCTCTTTCCGCTTCCTGCCGCAAGGATAATTGCGGTAGTGAAAGGGCGCGGTCTTCCCGACACGAAACGCACTATTCTTGATAAACCGTAAGTTATACTCATTTTATTTTCACTTTCTGTGATACACGTAATGCACTGTGAGGGTTCGTACTTTTCCGCCTTCTTCAAGATTTTTTCCCGAAATGATAACTCCGTCGCCCGACATAAGATCGGACATATCAAGTTCGTCCACTTCGGCGCGCATTATTATTTCGGAAGAAGAAAAGACGATAAGTTGACCGTTTCTTACGCTGATATTACCGCCCTTTCCGACGACGTCTTCGTTTCCGTTTTTCATTTCGGTAACGTATCTTATGACGTTGCCGTGAAGTTGTTGCGCTTTTTCACGTCTGTATATTTTCGAGTCGGTGGATTTTCCCGCACCGAAAAGTTTGAAAATCTTGTTCATACGCTCTCTCTTTTTACTGTTTTTGCGGTTATAAATATAAACTTAATAATAAAAATTTGAGGGATATTTTTCACTCTGCTTTTTAGAGTATATCATATTTTAGCGCAAAAATAAAGATTTTTCTACAAATTTTCTGCAAATTTTGTGAATAATATTTGGTTTTATTTTTCGTTTTCAGGTGCATTTTGGGGTGATTTTTTTGCGATTTTAGCATTTTTGTAATTTTTGCACCACTTTTCACCACTTTT
>JAZOLR010000211.1:0-3177 GCA_045653255.1 Eubacteriales bacterium
GCCAATCCGAGAAATGCGGCGGCAGGTTCGTTGCGCCAACTTGATTCTAAGATAACCGCTTCCCGAAGACTTGATATTTTCATTTTCAATATGCAAGAGGGCGGTCTTTACGAAGACGGAAGAAGCGTTAAAACTCACACGGAGTCGCTTGAGAGACTTGCGGAACTTGGATTTAATATACTTCCCTATCAAAAGAAACTTTCGTCATACGAGGAAATAGCCGAGCATATTGCTTATCTAGGTGAGATTCGTCCCGACCTACCTTTCGATATGGACGGCGCAGTTGTGAAAGTAGACGATTTTTCAGAGCGAGCAAAAATGGGCGAAGGAACAAGCACGCCGAAATGGGCAGTTGCATACAAGTATCCGCCCGAAGAAAAAGAAACGAAACTCATAGACATCGAGATAAACGTCGGCAGAACAGGCGTACTCACTCCTACTGCAGTACTCTCCCCCGTAAAACTTGCAGGAAGCACGGTATCGAGAGCGACGCTTCATAATATAGGATATATAAACGAACTTGATATACGCATAGGCGACACGGTGCTTGTACGCAAGGCAGGAGATATTATACCTGAAATATTCCGCGCACAGAAAGACAAGCGCGACGGCAGCGAAAGAATCTTCGAGATGCCTAAGTACTGTCCTTCCTGCAATCACGAAGTGGTGCAAGACAATGAAGGCGACGGCGCGGCGGTAAGATGTGTATACGCAGGCTGCCCTGCTCAAAAGGCGAGAGGTATAATCCACTTCGCTTCAAAGGGCGCGATGAATATTGACGGTCTTGGTCCACAGATAATAGAATTGCTTCTTGCTAACGGACGCATAAGCGAGATAGCGGACTTGTATTATTTGAAAGTTGAAGACATAGAAACCCTTGAAAGAATGGGTAAAAAGTCGGCAGAAAACCTCATAGCCGCAATCAACACTTCAAAAGAGGCGGGACTTGAGAGACTTATTTATGCTCTCGGAATTCGTCAGGTTGGCGAGACGGCAGGAGAGGCGATAGCGAAAAAGATGCAGACGCTTGAGGCTTGTTTCTCTGCGAGTTACGACGACTTTGCCGCTATTGACGATATAGGCGAGATAACTGCGACAAATCTTGTTGAGTTTTTCTCCAATCCCGAAACGAGAAAATTGGCGGATTCACTCATTGCGGCCGGAGTAAAAACCGATGCGGTTAAAAAGGCTACGTCCTCTTCGTTTGAAGGGCTTACGTTTGTTTTGACGGGTACTCTGCCCACCTTGACGCGCGATGAAGCAAGCGATAAAATCAAGGCGGCAGGCGGAAAGGTTTCTTCTTCCGTATCAAAAAAGTCAAGTTACGTTGTGGCAGGAGAAGAGGCAGGGAGCAAACTTACTAAAGCAAAAGACCTCGGAGTGCCGATAATTGACGAAGAGACTTTGCTTTCAATGTTGAAATAAGAATTCCCCTATAAAGTTTCAAACTTTATAGGGGAATTTTATATTATATAAGTTATTATTTTCTGATTAAATGATTTCAAATTTTCCGTTTAACACAAAGAGGAAAATCAAGATTGAAAAAACGAGGAGTAATGCTCCTAAAAGGAACATAAGGATTGTCGTTTTATTGAATTTGAAATCTGCTTTATGGTCTAACATTCTTGCGCGTGAGAGTGCGGTGGTTATGGGTTTATAAAGAAGCAACACAAGCGAAGCGTTCATTATTCCCTTCACGAGATTGAAAGGAAGCAGCAAAGACGGTATCATCGCAACGATATCTGCGGTTTTCAGACCTGTATAAAAAGGTGTGATAATTATGTTTGCTAAAAGCATAAACACCGTTGTAGAAGCAACTGCGCTAAAGAGTCCGATTATTGCGCTGTTTACTCCTTTTTTGCGTCGGTATATAAGCGCGGCGATAGCGGAAAATACGGCAGATGATGCAAAGTTCATAATAAAGCCGTATATGCCCGTATCACTTACGGATATATATTCAACAAACGCTACCAAAAATGCCATAATAACACCCGAAGGTGCGCCGAGGAACATTGCACCTACTGTCATTACGGCGTCTTTTGCATCAAAGGTAAGGAAACTGACCTTTATACGAAAGACGGACATACAGACGTAAGCAAGTGCGGAAAATAGGGCAATCAATATAAGTTTTTTTAATTTTTCTCTTGAATTCTTCATAGTAACCTCGTAAAACTTAAAAGTATTTTTCTACTTTGTTTTCGGGTTGAGCAAGTAAAATAAAAATCTGCCGCAAAAGAAAAAGCACGACGCTTTTCATGGGGAATCCCACTTCTCTCGCAACAGATACGCAATACTTTTCTCATCCGGACTCTACCGTCGGCATAGGAATTTCACCTATTCGGCACTCTCGTGTTCGTGGGCTTTACCACCGGTATGGAATTTCACCATTCCCCAAAGTAATATTAGATTATGTTAATTAAAGTGTTTTGTTACCTGAAATAAAAAGCGGTTTTGGGCAAGCCCAAAACCGCCTTTATATCAAGTGTTAAATTCAATTATTTAAATTGAAATTACTCGTTGATTTCAGCAACAACGCCTGAACCTACGGTTCTACCACCTTCACGGATAGCGAAACGGAGACCCTTTTCAATAGCGATAGGAGTGATGAGTTCAACGCTCATGTTAACGTTATCGCCAGGGCGGCACATTTCAACGTCTGCGGGAAGGTTGATTATACCTGTAACGTCAGTTGTTCTGAAATAGAACTGAGGACGGTAGCCAGAGAAGAAGGGCTTTTGACGGCCGCCTTCTTTTTCGGTAAGAACGTAAACCTGACCAACAAACTTGGTGTGAGGCTGAATGGTACCGGGCTTGCAGAGAACCTGACCGCGTTCGATTTCGTTCTTCTGAACACCACGGAGAAGAGCACCGATGTTATCACCAGCTTCTGCGGAGTCGAGGAGCTTGTGGAACATTTCGATACCAGTAACAACAGTCTGCTTCTTTTCGTCAGTAAGACCAACGATTTCAACTGTTTCGTTCATCTTGATTACGCCTCTCTCAACACGACCTGTAGCAACAGTACCACGGCCAGAGATAGAGAATACGTCTTCGACAGGCATAAGGAAGGGAGAATCTTCATTTCTTGCAGGAGTAGGAATGTACTCGTCAACTGCATTCATGAGTTCGAGAATCGGCTTGTATGCTTCGTTCTCGAGGCTTGTGTCAGCGCACTCG
>JAZOLR010000212.1:0-2241 GCA_045653255.1 Eubacteriales bacterium
CTTGGAAACCGTTACAAATACCGCACATAAGTCCATCGCGAACTTTGAGAAGTTTGTTTACTTCTTCTTTAATCTCCGCATTTCTAAAGAAAGCAGTGATAATCTTACCGGATCCGTCAGGCTCATCACCACCGGAGAAACCACCGGGAATAAATATAATCTGAGAATTGTTTATCTTCTCTGCAAATTTCTCAACAGATTCCTTAATACCTGCCGAAGAAAGATTGTTAATTACGAATATTTCTGTGTTAGCCCCCGCGCGTTCAAATGCCTTTGCAGAATCGTATTCACAGTTAGTTCCCGGGAATACAGGAATAAGAACCTTTGGTTTTGCACACTTCAAAATAGCGGCACTGTTAGACTTCTTATCGTAATCAAGCGAAGGAATTTTCTTTGTATCTTCCTTTGCATTAGTCGGGAATACAGTCTCAAGTTTCTCTTCATATGCAGCATAGAGGCTATCAAGAGATACGATTTCAGAATTATATTCTATCGCCTTATTGTCAGTCGTTATACCGAGAAGTTCAAATCCTGCAGGGATTTCTCCTTCAACTTCAAGGATCAAAGAACCGTAAGAATATGCAAATATATCATTAAGTGAGATGGCGCTATCAAATGCAAAACCTATATCATTACCGAAGCACATCTTCATGATTGCTTCTGCAACGCCGCCATAAGTGGGAGTATATGCAGCCTTAACGCATCCTTCCTTAACCAATGCATTAACTTTGTTGAAATTATCAATCAACGACTTTGCAACGGGCAAACCGTTTTCATCAAAATCGGGTTTTATAATAACAACGTTATGTCCGGCGGCTTTGAATTCAGGAGAAACGACATAAGGAATTTTATCAACGGTTACGGCAAAAGATACAAGCGTGGGAGGTACGTCAATGTTCTCAAAAGTACCGCTCATGGAGTCTTTTCCACCGATAGAAGCAATTCCAAGTTCCTTTTGAGCCTTAAATGCACCAAGCAATGCAGAAAGAGGTTTGCCCCATCTGCCTGCTTCTTTCTTGGGTTTTTCAAAATATTCCTGGAAGGTGAGATAAACTTCTTCAAAAGAAGCACCGCTTGCAATAAGTTTTGATACAGATTCTACTACTGCAAGATATGCACCGTGGTAGGGGCTTTTTTCGGATATAAAGGGATTGAATCCCCAAGCCATCAATGAGCAAGTATCAGTATCTCCGGATTCAAGAGATATTTTATGAGCCATCGCTTGAATAGGAGTGCTTTGATTTTTTCCACCAAAAGGCATAAGGACAGTTCCGGCGCCGATTGTCGAGTCAAAGCGTTCGGAAAGACCGCGCTTTGAGCATACGTTAAGATCCGATGCTAAAGTTTTAATTCCATCGCCGAAGTTTTCAGGAATAACTTTGCTATAATCTTTGGGCGCTTCTGCCTTGATTTTAATATGCTTTTCTGCACCATTTGAGTTAAGGAAATCTCTCGAAATATCTACGATAAGTTTATCATTCCACTTCATACGAAGTCTGGGTTCTTCTGTTACTGTAGCAACAACGCTCGCTTCGAGATTTTCCTTGCCTGCGAGTTCACAGAATTTCTCAACGTCCGATGCCGCAACAACTACAGCCATACGTTCCTGCGATTCGCTTATTGCAAGTTCTGTACCGTCAAGACCTTCATCCTTCTTAGGAACGGCATTGAGGTTAATATCAAGTCCGTCTGCCAACTCACCAATAGCAACAGACACACCGCCTGCGCCAAAGTCATTACATCTCTTTATAAGCAATGACGCTTCTTTGTCGCGGAAAAGTCTTTGAAGTTTTCTTTCTTCAGGCGCATTACCCTTCTGAACTTCTGCACCGCAAGATTCAAGAGACTGCAACGTGTGAGATTTCGAAGAACCGGTAGCACCGCCACAACCGTCGCGGCCTGTTCTACCACCGAGAAGTATAACCTTATCTCCCGGCAGAGGGCGTTCACGACGAACATTTTCAGCAGGAGCGGCAGCAATTACCGCACCGATTTCCATACGTTTTGCAACGTATCCCTCGTGGTAAAGTTCATCTACCTGACCTGTTGCAAGACCTATCTGGTTACCGTATGAGGAATATCCTGCCGCAGCGGTAGTTACTATTTTTCTCTGAGGAAGTTTCCCGCTCATAGTCACAGAAACAGACTTGAGAGGATCTGCTGCACGTGTTACGCGCATTGCTGCGTATACGTAAGAACGTCCAGAAAGTGGGTCTCGGATAGCACCGCCAATACAAGTTG
>JAZOLR010000213.1:0-9856 GCA_045653255.1 Eubacteriales bacterium
CTGCTTTTCCGCCTACAAGAAAACTTCCAAACCAGTGCATCTTTGCACCCGTATGGTAAAGAGGGGGAATGCAGAGGAATGTATCGTCTTTTGTCTGCGAGTGATGATTCTGTTCTGTCATCGCGGAATGAACGAGGCTGCGGTGCTTATGGATAATAGCCTTCGGGAAGCCTGTCGTACCTGACGAAAAGTAAATAGCCGCATCGTCGTCATCGGTGAGTTTTATCTGCGGATTCTTCGAAGAACAGTAAGAAACGAGATTGTCGTAACTTTCGGCAAAGGTAGGGCAATCTTCTCCGAGGTATAGCCACATCTTTAAGTGTCCTACACGTGAGCATATCTCCTCGACACGACCTGTAAATTCAGGACCGAAAACAATGTAATCAGAGTCGGAAAGGTCAAGACAGTACTTTATTTCCTGTGCGGTGTAACGGTAGTTAAGCGGAACTGCCAAAGCACCCGTCTTGAGAATTCCAAAATATATAGGCAACCACTCAATGCAGTTCATAAGAAGGATAGCAACCTTGTCGCCTTTTTTTACTCCGCGGGTAAGAAGAAGATTTGCAAATCTGTTTGCTTTCTTGTTGAATTCTCCCCACGTTATTTCCTTGCGGTATGCTTCATTGGGGTTTGACTCTATAAGAGAGTATTCACGCCACGTGAGGCGTTGATGATTTTCAAGTTGCGGATTTATTTCAACTAGGCTGATGTCGTTCGGGTAAAAGTCCGCGTTCTTTTGCAAAATTTCGGTAATCGGCATAATTTTTTCCTTTCACAATGCTTCGGGGCAATAAAAAAAGCCCCTGAATAATAAAATTCAGAGGACGAGAAATTCCCGTGTTACCACCTCAGTTCGTCTACACCTCACGGTATAAACCTTATCAAGTACGTATCATACTTTATCGCGTTCACGGGCGAACCCGTCGTGTCCTACTATTTATACTTTCGGCACGCCACTCGCAAAATGTATTCGTGATATTATCCGCTTCTGTCTTTCACCAACCGACAGTTCTCTGTGCGCTTCAAATACCGCTACTTCTTTTTGGTCATCGTGTTTAAATATTCACTTATATGAATAAAACTGGGATTAGTATATCACGAAGCGCGAAAAAAGTCAATACTTTTACCAAAAAAGTTGAATTTTTCATCTATAATTCACCTATAAATGTAATAAGAATATACAAAAAAACGACCGTTTGTGAAAACGGCCGTTTTTTGCTTTATCCATTATGAATAAATGGGGAATTTTTCGCAAAGTTCGATAACTTCTTTCGTTACACTTTCCTTGCTTGCTTCAAAGTCAGATGCTATCTTGCCCATCCATTTTGCAATCTTGAGCATTTCTTCTTCCTTGAAACCGCGGCTTGTAACTGCGGGTGTACCTACACGGATACCGCTTGTTACGAAGGGGCTTTCGGGATCGTTCGGGATAGCGTTCTTGTTAACTGTTATATGAACTTCGTCAAGTCTGTGTTCAAACTCTTTACCAGTGATACCGAAAGGACGAAGGTCGATAAGCATAAGGTGGTTGTCCGTACCGTCGGAAACAACTCTGAAGCCTTCTTCTTTGAGCGCGTTGCAAAGAACGGATGCGTTCTTCACTATCTGCTTCTGATATTCTTTGAACTCGTCTGTCAATGCTTCACCGAGAGCAACTGCCTTTGCAGCGATTATGTGCATAAGAGGACCGCCCTGAGTTCCGGGGAATACTGCCTTATCTATCTGCTTTGCAAATTCTTCCTTGCAAAGAATGAGACCGCCGCGAGGACCGCGAAGTGTCTTGTGAGTAGTTGTTGTTACAACGTGTGCGTGGGGCACGGGATTGGGATGAAGACCTGCGGCAACGAGACCTGCCATGTGAGCCATATCTACCATAAAGTATGCGCCTACTTCATCTGCAATTTCTCTTATTTTCGCGAAGTCGATAGTTCTTGAATATGCGCTTGCACCTGCGATAATCATCTTCGGTTTGCTTTCCTGCGCTGTTTTTCTTATTGACTCATAATCAAGAGTTTCAGTTTCATCAGATACGCAGTAAGGAACTATGTTGAAGTACTTACCCGAAATGTTTACAGGAGAACCGTGAGACAAGTGTCCGCCGTGTGCGAGATTGAGACCCATTACGGTGTCGCCGGGATTAAGAAGAGCGAAAAATACTGCAAGGTTTGCACTTGCGCCACTATGGGGCTGAACGTTTGCATGTTCTGCACCGAAAAGTTTCTTTGCTCTTTCTCTTGCTATGTTCTCTACTATGTCTACGCACTGGCATCCGCCGTAATATCTCTTTCCGGGATAGCCTTCTGCGTACTTGTTTGTGAGAACAGTTCCTGCAGCCAAAAGAACCGCGGGAGATACTATGTTCTCCGATGCGATAAGTTCAATGTTGTGTTGCTGTCTCTTAAGTTCAAGGTCACACGCCTCGTAAACTTCAGAGTCGTATTTTGCCAATTCATCAAAGAAATTCATTTTTTACCTCTTTCAAGTGAATTTTATTTATTTTTAATACTGAGTTATTTTAACATATTTACGCTTTAAAGTCAATAGCAAAAGCCGATTAAGACACGCCATTTTGCGAGATGGCCACTGCACCGCTCATATTATACACGCCAATTCTTCTGATTAGATAGAAAAAAGAGCATCGGAATGCGATGCTCTTTTTCTGGCCCGCCTAATAGGATTTGAACCTACGACCAACGGAATCGGAATCCGGTACTCTATCCAACTGAGCTACAGGCGGATGCAACGTAGTTTAGTATAGCATTATTTTCCTTTTTTGTAAATACGTTTCTAAAAAGATTTTGATTTTATTCGTTCTTCCTAATCAGTACAGAAGAAAAATTCTCTCGCAAGAAGAAAAAACCTCATTTCTGAGCAAGAAAAAATAATGCTCGTGAAAATGATAAAGTCTATCTTTTATTTCAACACGGTTTGCGAATTTTTTATTTTTCAATTCTTTTATTTTTCCCAATCTGCCGCCAACCATTACAACAACGTACTCCCGAGAAAAGTCAAGCGCTTGTGAAAAAGCAAAATGCGATACTTCTCCGCTAAAGAAGAAGACTATCACTTTTTCACTTTCAAAAACTTTTTTATCTTTTTGCAATTTCTTCCACGCGTCAATACGCACAAGCAAAGAAACAAGAGTAAAAAGTAAAAGAGCAAGCGGGAGTGCCGCCAAAATAAGCACCGCAAACAAAAGCAAAAGAGCACTCGCCTGAATCCAAGTCAAAGCGATAACAAACCAACGAAAAAATTTGACGATATATCTGATAGGGCGAAAATAATCCGATGCTTTTTTGTAAAGGCGGTACGGGTCGCTTTTCTTTGCGTAGTTTTTTAAATAGTCCAAGTAATGCTTTGACGAATGGAGAAAAAATCTCTCTTTCGCATCGTTCATTTGCTTTTTGTAACAGTTGGATTGGCGTTTCTGCCCTGAATTTTCATTATATTTTTCGCTATTTTCTTCCGAAGTTGTATTTTCATTCGACCGGCTTTGGGGAATTTTCTTCATTTGTCGCCTCTTCAAGCAAAACGAGATTTCTTTTTATTGTTTCCCGTTTTCTCCAAGAATAAGCGCGCAAAATGAATTCATTTTCTTCCATTTCGTCAATAGTTTTGCTATCAAGAAACGCTATGTTTTTTTCGTGGAAAAACTCAATTGGTGTGACTGCCGTATTATTTTCAATTGCTTTTTTCGTATACGGACAAACGTCTTGACATTTATCGCACCCCCACGCGGTATTATTCGCGATTATAAGCGTTTTCTCCATTTGCGACAACTCGCCTTTTTTCTGCGTTATTGCGGAAAGGCACTCTTTGTCTTTTTGCGATATAAAATTAGTCGGGCAACGTTTTTTGCATTTGCCGCATTTTGCGCAGATTTTAATTTCTTCTGCCGAAACATAACCTATTTTTTCTGCATCTATATTGGTGAAAACTTCTCCGATAAAAACGAAAGAAGAATACTTTTCTGTTATCAAAAGTCCGTTTTCTCCTATTATTCCCAATCCGCATTTCGCCGCGAGAGGCACTTCAAGCACGGGGGAATGGTCGGAAAAACCGAATGCACGTGCACCGGCAAAAGTGTTTTCTAAATACTCGCCCAAGCGCGATGCAAGTGATTTCATATAGTTGTGATAATCGTGTGATACGGCATACTTTGATATATTTATACCCTCTTGCGTATAGTATGGCACGGCGAAGCAAATAACACTTTTCGGTGCAAAGCCCTCTTCTCTGTCGAGCAAGTATTTTCGCGTAAATATGCACTCAGACATAGGAAGAATGCCAAAATATTCAATTTTCTCTTTTTTAAAAAATTCTTCTATTTCCTTGTACATATCTTCGCCCTTCCTTTTTTCTTATCAACATTTTACCACAAGCACAGACTTTTTGCAATACGGCTTTTTAGGAAATGCGTTATTTCGGGCATAATTTATATACGCTTCACATTTTATATACTGATTATCTATTGACTTTATTCTAAAAAATGGTTATAATAAATATTATGTAAAATATTGCTGTTTTATTTTCAATACGGAAACTTTTGAGATTTGGAGATTATATGTTTCAGTACGGATATTTAGTTAAATTATTTGGAATTGATCCAAACGCGGCAAGCGAATACGTTATGACGCAACAACAGTCTATTATATATCTTGTTTGCCTTGGCGTTTGTTTAATTATTTCTTACCTCTTGGGAAGTATAAATTCGGGAATTATCGTATCAAAAATTTTATACAAAGATGACGTAAGAGAGCACGGAAGCGGCAATGCAGGGCTCACAAACGTATACCGCACGTATAACAGCAAAGCAACGGTGTTTACACTTTTGGGCGATATTGTCAAAGTATTTATTTCGTTGTTTATAACTGCGTTTTTCTTTGGTTTTCTCTACAAAACGGGACTTTCTTACCAGCCTTTGTGTTATTTATCGGGACTTTTCTGTGTTATAGGTCACATAAAACCCATATTCTACAAGTTTAAAGGCGGAAAAGGTGTACTTTGCGCGTCTGCTACTATCCTTCTGCTTGCGCCTTTCGTATTCCTTTGCTTACTTCTCGTCTTCGTTTCACTTGTGGCGATGACAAAATATATCTCGGTAGGCTCGGTCGCGATAGCGTTCTTCTTGCCTTTCACCATTCAGGCTAATATGAACATTCTCGGCGCGGCTAATCCTTCAATAACGGGACTTTGCGCACTTATCGGTATTATAATCATTATCTGCCACAGAGCGAATATTAAGAGACTTTCGCACGGTGAAGAAAATAAATTTCATTTCAAGAAAAAAGAAAACTAAAAAAGCGATATAAGGCTATTTATGGAAATATTAACAAAGAATCCAAGCGAGACGGAAGAAGCGGGGAAAAAACTTGCTTCTTATCTCGTTGAAAACAACAAAATCCCATCGTTTATCGCACTTTTCGGTGAGATGGGCGTGGGAAAGACTGCGTTCACGCGCGGTTTCTGCGATGCACTTGAAATAAAAGGTGTGAGAAGTCCCACGTACACAATAGTGAACGAATACAGAAACGGAAAAATACCCGTTTTTCACTTTGATATGTACAGAGTGGAAAGTGAGGACGACCTCATTTCCGTCGGATATTACGACTATCTTGAAAAGCACGGTTTCTGCCTCTGTGAATGGAGTGAAAACATTGAGGAGTTTCTTCCTGACGATGCCGTAACTGTTATCGTTTCGCGCACTAAAAATCACGAAGAAGAAAGAAAAATTACGATAAAAGGAGTGGGCGAGCAATGAAGATACTTGCACTCGACAGTACGGCAAAAGTCGCATCCGTTGCCATTTGCGACGGTGAAAAGACGCTCGCAACTTTTACGTGCGATAACGGACTCACTCACAGCGAGATACTTCTTCCTATGGCAGAAGACTGTCTTAAACGAGCAGGAGTTTCCCTTTCTCAAATTGAACTTTTCGCATGTAATGCAGGTCCCGGTTCTTTCACGGGAGTGCGTATCGGTGCGGCAGTAATAAAAGGTCTTGCATTTGGAAAAAATATCCCTTGCGTTCCCGTCTCAACTCTCGAATCGCTTGCGGAAAATCTTTTTCCTCTTGACGGTATTTACTGTCCTCTTATGGACGCGAGAAGAAATCAAGTGTATAATGCGATTTTCACTGTGAAAGACGGAAAACTTGAACGTCTCACAGAAGACAGAGCCATTTCACTTTCGGAACTTGCCGAAGAACTTGAAAACAATTACAAAAACGAAACTATATATCTTTCGGGAGACGGATACGATATAGCGAAAAAGTATTTGTCGACAAAGGATATAAAAATAAAAGAAACACCTGCAAGCCTTGTAAATCAAAATGCGGTTTCTATCGCTAAATGCGCCAAAAGAGCGTATGAAAGCGGTATTGCGGCAACGGACACTTCCCTCTCCCCTACTTATTTGCGTATGCCCTCTGCAGAGAGGGAGAGACTTGAACGCATTGAAAAAGAAAATGCGCAAAACAATTAAATCGGTTATAATAATTTTATATATAACAAGGAGACAGTAAAATGAAAAAGATTTATATCGGTGCGGACTCCGCAGGATACGAACTCAAAAAGGAACTCATCCCCTACATAGAAGAAAAAGGATATACGGTAGTTGACTGTGGTACTGACAGTTCCGCTTCTTGCCATTATCCCGAATTCGCAAGTGCGGTAGCAAAGAGCGTTCAGGCAGAACTTGACACTTCTTTCGGCATTCTCGTTTGCGGCACGGGTATCGGAATGAGCATGGCGGCAAACAAATACGACGGCATTCGCGCGGCAGTTTGCGGCGATACTTTCAGTGCAAGAATGACACGTATGCATAACGATGCAAACGTTCTCTGCATCGGCGCAAGAGTTATAGGTCCCGGACTTGCAAAAGATATAGTAGACCTTTTCCTATCCGCAGAATTCGAAGGCGGACGTCACAAGGTCAGAGTTGATATGATAACCGATATAGAAAAAACTCAAAAGTAAAAAGAAAAACGAAGGCACACTACAAAGTGTGCCTTTTAACCACTTTTTCGGATAAAATCACTTCTGTATTCGCATAAAAATTCTATATTTGCAAAAATATCTAAATAATAAAGCAAAAAAAGAAAGACCATTATGAACAAAAAATACAAACGGCTTTTATCAAACACGACAATAATCGGCGTAGGAACGTTCAGTTCAAAATTGCTTGTATTTTTCCTCGTCAGATTTTATACCGCTTGCTTATCACAAGCAGAATACGGTGTGGCGGATATAGTGACGCAGACAGCAAATCTTCTCATCCCTGTATTGTCACTAGGACTTTTTGAAGCGATTTTCAGACTTGCGATGGACGATGAAGAAAACGGCAAAAAGATATTTTCTTCAGGACTTGCAGTAGTGCTTGTAAACGGATTTATATTTTCTCTGTTTATTCCGATTCTTAACAAGATAGAAATGATAAGCGGTTACGGTTGGCTTATCGTTTTGTACGTAATTTCTTCCTGCCTCAATTCCGTATGTGCTCAATACGTGCGCGCAAAAGGAAGAATGAAACTCTTTGCACTCAAGGGCATTATCGGTACTGTCATAATTATATCGCTCAACCTTTTGTTTTTGCTCGTTTTCAAGATGGGCGTAACGGGTTACGTTTTATCTATAGTTATTTCAGATTTTATATGCTCGCTCATTATTTTCTTTGTGGCAAGGCTTTGGCGTGAAGTGGATTTTCCTTCTGTGGAAACAAAGACGCTTCGCCGTATGCTCTCTTACAGTATTCCTCTCATTCCAACAACTATCTTGTGGTGGATAACAAACGTAGCCGACAGATATATGTTAATGGAAATGATGGACGCATCGGTGACGGGACTTTATACGGTTTCTTATAAAATCCCCACTATGCTCACGCTTGTCTCGGGAATCTTCATTGAGGCTTGGCAGTATTCTGCGGTGAAAGAGCGCGCAGACGGTGAAAAAGAACACGCTTCGTTTTTCTCCGTTACATTTGATAACTTCTCTGCTCTTATGTTTTGTGCAGGAACTTTCCTCATCGCTTTCTCGCGTATAGCGACGAAAATCATGGCAGACGCGTCGTATTTTGAGTCGTGGCAATACATTCCGATACTTTCTCTTGCTACGGTATTTTCCTCGCTTGTAACTTTTATGGGCGTTATATACCTTATGGAAAAGAAAAGCACGGTATCTTTCTATACCGCGCTCATCGGTGCTATCATAAACATTGTCCTAAACTTTATACTCATTCCCACCTCTCTCGGCGCAAACGGTGCGGCGATAGCAACTTTTGCAAGTTATTTTGTCGTATTTATTATCCGCGCTATACAGACAAGAAAGTATATAAAGTTCAAGATGAACGTTTTCGCGCTTGTGGCGAATACGGTAATCCTTATGTTTCAATGCGCGGCTATTCTTTCGGGTATAGGAAACGTAATTGCAAATCAGGTTATTTGCGTTGCGGCAGTTTGTGCAATCAACTGCTCTCCGCTTCTAAAGACTGTAAAGTTTTTGCTCAAGAGAGGTAGAAACTGATTAAAAAATCAAACAACCGACATTTTTTCAACGGCGTGTGCAGATTCAATGCATACGCCGTGTTCTTTTGCGTATGCGAGTTCTATTTCCCCCTGCCTTTTATTTGCATATTCTTCTATAAAACTGTATTCTGTCATACCTTCGTTGTTTTCCGTATTTTCGTAGATTACAAGGTCGTATTTTCCGTCTTCTGAAAGATAAAGACCGCTTTCGTAAGCGTAATCCATTGCACTCAATTGTCGGCACACCGCGCTCACGTGTTCAAGTTTTTCAAATCTGTATATGTTTGTTTTTCCTCTCAATAACGAGTATGTATTTTTTCTTCCTTGCGTTTCCGTTTTATTTTCTTTATGCTTTGCGTTGCCGAGTTTTGTTACGTACATTTCGCAACCGCCGCTTCGAGAGGGATATACTTGTATAAATACTTTATCAGATGCGGCGTCGAAACCCGTTTTGTGCTTTGCTTCATCGAGAATCTGCCAAAATGCGCGTCTTGTTTCCGTATTATCATAATCTATATTACTGTTATCGAGTTCATACTTCTGCATATCAAGGGGCGAGAGCATTACTTTTAATTTTGTATCGCTTATTAGTATAAGTTCCATAGAGTATTCCTTTCGTCAAGATTCTTTATACATTCTATCATATTAACATTATACTCTCTCCATTCTAAAAAGTAACTACAAAAAATATGTAAAGTGAGGAAAAGAAAAGTAAAATAGGCGCGTAGGGGGAAAACCCTTCCTACACGCCTTTTAATTTACAGTAAATTTTTCGTATTATTTCTTCGCAATATAGTCAACTATGTCCTCAAATGAGATATTACACCACTTATAGTGGCTTGTTTTTTCTTCGGGGATTGCAAAGTTGTCATCTATGGCAAATATTTTGTAATCGGAAATTTCCGCATTGAAATCAAAATCGGGAAGTCGCATAAGTTCCTCGCGCAAAAGCATTCCCGCACCGCCGTAATATATTCCCTCTTCAAGGAAGACTACGCGACAGTTATGAGGTAACATTTCTCTCACCATCTTCGCAAAATTCGCGTACGGCTTCAATTTTTCTGCGAGTATAATACCCACGCGCTTGCGTTTGCATTCAAGGGATTGTTTTGCTTTTATCGCTTCTTTGACGATTTTTCCGTAAGTGATTATAACCGTGTCGATATTGGAATTCGCCTCAAAATCCGAATGCACACCACATGCGGTGTACTCTCCATTCGGGTAAAAGTCGCGTGCAACTTCTTCTACTTCCTCACAGTTTGAATATCTTATCAAAACGGGGGCGTTACATTCTTGCGTATCGCGAAGAATTCGTCTCATTGAGGAAAAAGTAAC
>JAZOLR010000214.1:0-7946 GCA_045653255.1 Eubacteriales bacterium
GATTGAGACAAGGAACGCAAGTTTCATGAAAAAATTCCTCATTCACTCGCAAACAGAGCCTGAAATTGACGGAAATAAAATCATAATAACGCACAAGGGCGGACGTCTCGTTTGCTCTGTGCTTGCCCCTGAAGAATTTGAGATAGTGAAGATAGGCGGAGAAGGAAAAGAATTTTTCGTCAACGGCGAAAACTATCCCGACGACAACATAGAGGGAAAAGAGCACGGTTGGGGCAGAGTTGAGATATCCCCGAAAAATAGTAACATTTACGACAAGTTCTTGGTTGAAATGATAATAGAGGATAAAGAGTAAAGGACATGGCAAAGAATTTTTTTGAGAGAATAGAGGCAAACGAGGATATAACTTTCGACTTTCTCGGCGATAGCATAACCTACGGTCAGATACATTGCCGTCCCGAAGAAACCTACGTTGCCAAGTTTACAAAGGCATTGGCGGACGCTATTCCGTCGTACACGGTATACAGATGCGACGGTGTGCCGGAGGCAGGTTCCGCTTATCCTATGAAACACTTTGAAAAGCCTATACTTTGCTCTGTCGGAGAAGGCGAGGGCAGAATTGACGTCGTGAAAAACGGCATCGGCGGAAGCACCGTATTAAAGGCAACGGAAAGACCGCAAGATTACACGGGAATACTTCCCTCCGGAAAACGTCACGATTACGTATTTCTTATGTTTGGCATAAACGATGCGCTCTTCTACGACAAAGGAAAGTTCGTGTCGGGAAAACAGTTCAAAGAAAACTGCAAAAAACTGATAGAGATATTGAAAAACGATAACCCCGACGTAAGTATAGTTATCACGTCGGCAACGACTCCGACAATACTCTCGCACGAAGTTCATCCGAAGTTAGTACCCGAAGAAAACGCGATTAAAGTGTGTGAAATAGACGATTACGTAAAAAACAGCGAAGAACTCGCGCGCGAGGAAGGCTACGCCTATATTGACACGAATGCACTTTGGAATGAGCATAGAAAAGAAGGCGAAGAGCATTACGGGCTTGGCGACTGGCTCGTCGGACGCGACTCCTGCCATCCTTCGCCGAAGGCATCGGAGATAATGGGGAAATTCGTGTGCCGAGAATTTCTGAGACTCGCAAAAGAGGGAAAAGTCTGATATTTTTTTTGCAGAAAAAAACTTTTTTACTGTTTTTTTAAATTTTCTCTTGATTTTTTCGTTTGTTTGTGTTAGAATAATATGTACTTTGCGGAATGATGGTATATTTATGCCATTTTTACGGATAAAACAGTAAGATAATTAAACAGTAATAAAATTGAAAGGAACCCATCAGGGTATAAATTAAAATGGAAGTTTTGAACTATATTTTGCTCGGTCTTTTGTTGCTTTGCGGATTGTTTCTTATAATAGCAGTTCTTATGCAGCACGGAAAATCTCACGGCTTGTCCGGTGCTATTGCCGGCGGTGCTGAAACCTTCTTCGGTAAAGAGAAGGGCACAAAAATTGATAAGATGCTCGGTAAACTTACAACTGTTGTAGGTATAATATTCGTAGTACTCGTTCTCGTCGTTTACTTCATTCAGCCCGACTTCAAGTATGATAGCGGCAATGATTCCAACGTATACGACACTTCGTATTCCGAATCTGTAAACATATAACAATTCCTGCCGTCTTTATTTTGACGGCGTAGATCGTATCAAAATCGGGTGTGGATGGTTCCTTCACCCGATTTTTTATTTAAGAAATATAAAAAACCCTTTTGATGAATAATAAAAATATGAAAAAGAAAAACAAAAAATATATGCGCCACACAAAGAATTCTGCAAGTGCGCGCAAAACGAAAATAAAACCGCTTCCCCACCGTCAAAAAGGCGCAAGGAGGGATATTAAATATCTTTACGCGACGGGAGATTTTTGCGGTACGAAAAACGGCTACGGCTTTGTCACGGACGGAGAGAGCGGTATGGATATTTTCATACCCGCGCAGAAAGTCCGCAACGCACTTGACGGAGACGTTGTAAAAATACGTTATACAATAGACGAAAACAAAAAGACAGACGGCGAAGTGCTTGAAATTCTTGAGCGCGCGAGAAATACTCTGACGGGAACTCTGGAAAAGCGCGCAAGCAGATATGCAAGACGCGGTTTCGAGTTTGTCGTTATTCCAGACGGAAAGAAACTTTCAATCACACCGTCTGTTATTCCAAGCAAGTTTGACCGTGTCGGCGACAAGGTAGAAATACTTCTCCGCGAAGAAAAATACTCTTTGGGTTTTACGGGCGAGATAATAAAGAATTTCGGCCCAGCCGACTCAAAAGAAGCAAACTATGATGCAATTCTTGCCGACTGTGAAATTCCTACCGAGTTTTCGGAAGAGGTATTAAGGATAGCAAACGAGGCGGCAAGCGAGAGTTTGAGTGACGAAAACAGACACCGCCTTGACAGAGAAATCATCTTCACAATAGACGGTGCAGACGCGAAAGACCTCGACGACGCGGTTTCGCTTGTCAAACTGCCGAAAGGCAAGTGGCTGCTCGGTGTTCATATTGCGGACGTGAGCCACTACGTAAGACCGAATAACGCGCTTGACCGTGAGACAATGAAACGAGGCACAAGCGTATATTTTACCGACAAGGTAGTGCCTATGCTTCCGCCTGTGCTTTCAAACGGCGCATGCTCTTTGAATGCAGGAGAAGATAAATACGCAATGTCGGCGCATATCACTCTTTCCCCCGATGGAAAAATTGAGGGTTGCAAAATTGAAAAGACTGTCATTCGCTCGCGAGTGCGCGGTGTGTATAGTGAAGTAAACTCTGTTTTGAAAGATGGAAAATCCTCACCTTTCTACAAGAAATACTCCCCCGTTTACGCAACCTTACAAAAGATGTATGAGTTATACAAGATACTTGAAAAAAATGCTCTTTCTCGCGGTGCGCTTGAACTTGAAACGGCAGAGGCAAAAATTCTTCTCGGCGAAGACGGAATGCCGACAGAGATAGTAAAGCGTGAGCGCGGAGATGCAGAGAAACTCATCGAGCAATTTATGCTTACGGCAAACGAGGCGGTAGCAACACTCTTGACAGAGAAAAAATATCCCTGCGTATACCGTATACACGAACAACCGCAAAAAGACAAACTTGACGGATTTCTGCAATACGCGTACAATCTCGGTGTCAACGTGAAGGGTGTATCGGCAGAGCCTACCTGTGCCGAACTTTCCGCTATACTTGACGATGCAAAAGGAAAAGGCGTGGGATATGCCGCGTCAAACGTGTTACTTCGCGCTATGGCAAAGGCAAGATATAGCGACGAGTGCTCTCATCACTACGGTCTCGGCATTGACAGATACTGCCACTTCACTTCCCCCATACGAAGACTTTCCGACCTTGCAACCCACAGAATGATTAGTGCAGTGCTCATCTCAGGTGAGCGTCCCGAAAAATACAAGTCTTACGCAAGACGCGCATCGGTCGCGGCAAGTGAAAGCGAATTGCGTGCGCTCACGGCAGAAAGACGAATTGACGCATTGTACAAGGCTTTATATATGTCAGAGAGAATAGGCGAGTGCTACGATGCGGTGATAACTTCCGTGACGAGATTCGGCATTTTCGCAGAACTTGAAAACACTTGCGAGGGACTTATTCCCACGCTTTCGCTCGGCTCGTATTTCTTTTACGATGAAAAGAAAATGACGCTTACAAACGGAATGACCTCATACAAGATAGGCGACGTTATAAAAATTCGCGTAGAAGAAGTCAGTATTTCCGCAGGCACGGTAGAATTTTCTATAGTTAGATAATTTTTCAATTTTTTACAAAATTTGATTTTTTTGTGAGTGTTTTTAAATATTCGCACGAATAATAGGCAGATAAAGAAAAAAAACTAAATGAAAGGATCTCACTATTATGAAAAAACTGTTTTCACTTTCACTTGTACTCGTTATTTTGCTTGTTTCGCTTGTTTCTTGCGGCGCGGTAAAGGAATCCGTCTCCGCGGGCGACGCCTATTACGATAACGGTTACTACTACGACGACTATTACGCAAAGAACGAGAGCATGTCTTCAAAAGTCGACTACGACTATGCAGAAGCACCTTCGACAACGGCAGCGGCGGCAAACGACGTACAAAGCCCTGCAGAACAAACCGCACGCAAGCAGATTAAAAATGCGACAATGCGTGTTCAAACCAAAGAATACGATGCATTCATGCAGGAATTGTCAACTATTGTTGACAGTTTTGACGGTTACGTTCAGAGTAGCACACAAAATGGAACGCATTACGGAAGCACGGCAAACCGTTCTTCTTACGTAGTAGCGAGAATACCTGCAGAGAATTTCGAGGCGTTCAAGAGTGCAATTGCAGAAAGATGCAACGTAGTATCTCTTGACGAGAACGTACGCGACGTAACAACAGTATATACTTCTCTTGAAAGCAGAATTGCGGTACTTGAAGCGGAAGAAAGTTCACTTATTGCAATGCTTGAAAATACGCAAAACTATATCGACGCAGATGCAAAGAACTACACAGAACTCATACAAACGATGCTTACTATAAAAAATCAACTCGTTTCTGTGCAAAGCCAACTTGCATCTTACCGTTCAGAACTCAAATCCTACGCTTCTCAGGTTGCTTACAGTACCTTTTCTATTAACATAAGTGAAGTAAACCGTCTTGTAACGGTTGAAGAACCGAAGACGGTATGGGAAGAAATCGGCACTAAACTCTCCGACAATCTCTATGATATAGGACAGGGCGCACGTAACTTCTTCGTGTGGTTCGTCACCTCTTTGCCTTTGATTGTTATCTGGGGCGTTATCATAGGCGCAATAATTTTCGGAATGAGCAGAGTTGCGAAGTATATAAAGAAAAAAGACTCGGAACTCAAGCGTCCGAAGTCGGATAAAAACGATAAAACGGAATAAACTGGTAAATAATGAAGAAAAACGCACTTAAACTTTTAATATCAATTTCCGTATTCTGTATGCTATCACTTCTCGCAAGTTGCGGCGGAGTTGAAAATTCAGAAGAAAAAAAAGCGTCCGAAAGTACGGAAAACGCGGTTGCTACCACAACGGCGACAATAACTACGACGGCGGCAGTCACAACTACTGCTACACCGTCACAAGAAACATTCGTTCCCGATGACACTTATAAATACGTTGCATTCACTTTTGACGACGGTCCTCACAACGAATGGACGAAAAAGGTCGTCGACAAACTCGCAGAATATGATGGACGCGCGACGTTTTTCGTTGTTGGCGACCGAATAAACGAGAAGTCGGCAGAGATAATCAAGTATGCAGTAGAGCGCGGAAACGAGATAGGTATGCACTCATTCACGCACACGCATACCTTTGACACTTGCGACGATGCGATATACAACCGCGAGGTGAACTATACGAAAAACCGCCTCTCCGCTTATGCAGGAGTAAATGCAACGCTTCTGCGTCCGCCAGGGGGACTTATGTCAAGCGAGCGTATACAGAATTCGGAATATCCCGTAATTATGTGGAGTGTTGACTCGGAAGACTGGAAATACAAGAAGACGGGCAATGACGAGCAAAGTGCCGAAAACATAGGCGCGATAGTGGACAACGTGCTTTCTACTGTCGGTGAAGGCGATATTATCCTTATGCACGATATATACGAAAACACCTACCGTGCGTTTTCTGTTATTATTGAAACTCTATACAACGAGGGTTACCGTTTTATTACGGTAAGCGAACTTCTCGGCGACGGAATAAAAAGCGGCGCGAAGTTCCACTCGGTTACTTTGAATTGATTAAATTGAATTGAATTTTTATAATAGGCTAAACCCGAAAAGATTTTCCTTTTTTGGGTTTAGCCTATTGACTTTTCAAATATGCGGTGCTACAATGGAATTCGTGGATTATACCACGAAAAAAAGGAGACATACGGCCATGAAAGAAATAAAGGAACTTAAATTAGAAGAACTCTCTCTTGAACAGAAGATAGGTCAACTTTTGGTTGCAAGAAAAATTACAGATACAAGCGATCCCACTAACCGTGAGTTCGTTTATGAAATGTTAGAAAAAAGATGTGTCGGAGGCATACAGGTCGCTTGCGATGAAAACGCCGAGCGTGAAATTGCCGAAATAAAGCATCACGCGGACTATCCCTTACTTATATGCAACGATATGGAAAGAGGATATCCCTGCGGTCTGACCATTCCTTCGATGCTCGGTCTTGCTATAACAGGTGACAAAGAACTTGCATATCAGGTGGGCGCAGTTACCGCAATAGAGGCAAAGCGAATAGGATTCAATACTGCCTGGGGCCCTGTCGTTGACTTCACTCACGGTTATGCGGAATGTGTTATACCGCGTATGCTGGGCACAAACCGCGAAGACGTCGCCGTATTGGCAAACGAGATAATGCGCGGCTACAACGACAACGGTCTGCTCGCAAGCGCAAAGCATTGGGCATCCCCGTACGATAACGTACGCGACACCCACATGTTCTCCGCTGAGTCAAATCTGACGGAAAAGGACCTTATAGAAGAGATTGCCTACCCTTACGTATATATTATGAAAAATGCGGGACTCAACGCGGTTATGACAGACCACATGAGAATTCCGAACGTTGATCCCGAATATCCCTGCACCATGTCCGAAAAGATAGTAGGAATTCTGCGAAGCCTCGGGCACGACGGTCTTATGTTTACCGATTCATTTGCAATGATAGGCGTGCTTCAGCGTTACGGAGTAAAAAAATGCTACGGTCAGGCAATAAAGGCGGGCAACGATATGATATTGCCGAATTACCGCGTATCATATAAAGAATCCTACGAATATTTGCTTGAGGCATACAAGGAAGGAATGTTCTCGGAGGAGAGACTGAACGAGGCAGTATGCCGCGTATTGAAGGCACAGCATCTTGTAATGAAGGAGCCGAGTGCCAAAGAGCCGTCTCCCTACCAGATAGAATGCTTTGAGCGCATAAATCGCGACAGCATCTGCGTAATAAAGGACGAAAGCACAAAAACCGCGCTCAACAAGGATACGAAAAAGCTGTTCGTTATAATGACGGAAAACTATTACCTCAATGACAACGGCGTTCCTTATGAAATAGATATCGGGGGCGGTGTTAACAGTAAAAATATCAACGCCGTAAAAGAGAGTATTCTAAAAAGATTCCCGAACAGTGAGATATTAGAGATGTGCCAATACCCGAGCACTCAGCAAATAGAGAGAATATGTACTGCAGCGACAAACGCGGATGAGGTCGTTTATATCACCTTCGTCACTACGCGCGCATATCAGGCAGGCGAGCATCTGACCGAAAACGCAGTAGGCGTTATTGAATCGATGAGCAACAAGGTTTGTGCCGTTTGCCACCTCGGAAATCCTTTTGCGACAGAAGCATTGCCGCATGTTCCCCGTCTGTTAGTAAGCGTTGGCGGCGGTGAAAAAACCGTAGATTATATGATGAAGGCGCTCGGCGGAGAATACGAGCCGAAGGGCATTATGCCGCTCAATCTTAACCTGAAGTAATTTCAAACGATAAAAAAGACCTTTTGGTGAAGTCCAAAAGGTCTTTTTGTTATATAAGGGATTGCCCGTTTATTTCAAGTTTGAATGCCATACCGAGTTTTTCCGCGGCTTTGCGGCAAAGAAGCATTCGTCCGAGGAATATTTCAAAATAATCCATAATCGAGCCGTACTGTGTGTCAACGGTAAGAGAAAGGCGAATTTCCTTTTTCTCACTGCTTACTTCGAGGTCTGAACGCTCAACGGAATAGTTGACACGGTCGTGAATGTCGAAAGTAGACATATCGTTATTGCGGACACGGCTACGGCGAACGTCAGACTTGTCGGCTATTATAAGCGCGGCGGAAAGTGCGTCTATCGGCACGCCTGTGCCTTCGTCGTGATTGCCTATTGCGGCAACGACGGTGGCGATGTCTTCTGCGTCCATTTGAAGATTGTCAAGTATACGGAATGCCATAA
>JAZOLR010000215.1:0-6609 GCA_045653255.1 Eubacteriales bacterium
GAGCGACTTGATAAGAGGAGTCTTTTTGGTAATCGTCAAGCGTGTCAAAACCGCACACTACGCCAACACCGTCAAAAACAAGATTTCTCAACACACCTCCGTAATTGAGAATATGCGCTTCAATCTTTCCGTTTGAAAGGATATATTCGTAAATTTCCTTGTTATCATAAGTAGCAAAAAATTTCTTTTCCATGATAAAACCTCCTAGTGTTTTCTTCATTATATCATCAAAAAGAAAAAAAGTAAATATAAATTTCAATCTTTTTCATTGACAATATTCAATAATAGTATTATAATTTGTACATAAAGAAAAGGAGCGATTATGAAAAAGACTGTAATTGTAATTAACGGCAGCGGAGGAGTTGGGAAAGACACTCTTTGCGATATGGCTGCAAATCGCTATAAAGTTAGAAACGTTTCGTCTATAATGCCTATAAAAGAATTGGCAAAGCAATGTGGATGGAATGGTGAAAAGACAGATAAAGCAAGAAAGTTTCTTTCCGATTTAAAAGCACTTACCACGGAATACAACGATTTCCCTACAAAATGGATATATGCAGAATATCTCGACTTTCTCAAGACTGACGAACAGGTTATGTTCGTTCATATAAGAGAAGGAAGCGAGATAAAGAAGTTTGTTGAAATCACGGAAGGGAAGGCCTTGACGCTTCTTATAAGAGGCGGAAAGAGGTTTGAAAATCGCCAGGAATATGGCAACACATCTGATGACTTAGTTGAAGAATATTCCTATGATTATTATTTCGTTAATGACAATCCTATTGAATCCACAGAAGACCTGTTTTGTGACTTTCTTGAAAACATAATCAACAATAATGAACAATAAGTAACAAAAACAGAGCGTTTTTGATGCAAAATCAAAGCCGCTCCGTTTTTTATTTTTTTAAAGCAGTATACAAATTAGTCCGCTGCTTCCTTCGTTTATGATTCTTTCGAGAGTTTCAGAGAGTTTTTGTCTTGATTCTTCGGGCATGTGCTCAAGTTTGTTGTGCAAACCCTCGTTCACAAGTTCATACAAACTCTTTCCGAACATATTTGATTCCCATATTTTCTTTGGATCTTCGTTGAATTCTTCAAGCATATATTTTATCAACTCTTCGGATTGTTGTTCTGTACCGACTATCGGTTTTATTTCCGTCTCAATTTCCGCTTTTATCATATGTATAGACTGCGCAGATGCTTTGAGTTTAACTCCGTATCCTCCTACTTGTTTGACAATTTCGGGCTCTTGCAGACGCAATTCTTCAACGTCGGGCATGACGATGCCGTAGCCTTTTTCAGAAACTTCCGTAAGTGCATTTTCCACCTTGTCATATTTCACCTTGATTTTTGCGAGGTTTTGCATAGTGGAGAACAACTCGCTTTCGTTTTTGATAGGGAGCCCTGTCAATTCGCTTAAGGTTTGATAATATAAATCTTCGTTCAGTTCAATATTTACTGTTGCGTGACCGTTGCCTGCGCTTATATCACATATTGAACATTTTTTGATTTTGTCGTTTTCACTTGCGTTTTCAAGAGTAGTTCTTATATCTCCCGTTTTCGTTACGCAGTCCGCAATTTCATTTATGAAATATAAAATTTCGTTTTTCAAGTGATGGTTTTTTGGAAGTGCGTCTGTCCATTCAGGTAAAGTAAACGTAAGTTCGGTAACAGGAAATTCATCAAGTACAAGTTCGATAATATGGTTTATATCTTCTGCGTTCAATTCCATGCAATTTACAAGTGCGACGGGCGCGTTATACTTTTTCTCAAGTTCATAAGCAAGTGAAATTGCATTTTCGCTTGCAGGATCTGCGGAGTTTAATATTATTGCGAAAGGTTTGTTGAGTGCGTTCAGTTCTTTTGCAACTTTCTCTTCTGCCTCGATATAACTGTCTCTTTTTATGTCTCCGATGCTTCCGTCAGTTGTTACCAACATTCCTATAGTGGCGTGGTCGTGTATTACTTTTTTCGTTCCGAGTTCCGCCGCATCTTTGAATGGAATTCGTTCTTCGTGCCAAGGGGTGTTCACCATTCGGATATTTCCGTTTTCGTCTTGACCTAATGCTTCGGGGACGATATATCCGACGCAATCAATCATTTTTACTTTAATCTCCGTCACACCGTCTATCTTTACTTTGACGGCTTCGGTGGGGACGAATTTTGGTTCAGTTGTCATCACGGTTTTTCCTGATGCAGATTGGGGCATTTCGTCAATTGCACGAAGTCTTTCATTTTCATCCTGAATGTTCGGGATAATAGTAGATTCCATAAATTTTTTAATAAAAGTTGATTTTCCGGTTCATACGGGTCCTACAACGCCTATATAGATATTTCCGTTTGTTCTTTCGGATATATCTTTGTATATGCTTTTGCTTGTCATTTTTTCTCCTCCACGTGTTTTCCTTTTTTACTTTGTACCAATATATTTCTGTTTTTGCGATTTTATACCAAAAAACAAAAATATAAAGAACAAAAATAGCACTCACTTCGATTTTTAAATCTTCGGTGAGTGCTATACGTTAAGTTGTGTCAGTGATTAGTATATTTATTTGACGGTTATTTTTGTTGACTTGAATAAAGAAAATTCATCTACAGACTGTATTTGAAAAGCGAGGTAATCCGATACGTCTATTTCTTCATTGCTCATTATAAATTGGGTGATACTTTCAGGGATAGAGAAGTTAAGCGTTTCTTTATAAGTTCCACCGTAACTGCCAAGTATGAATACGTCGCTATTTTCTGCGATGATTGGTATATCGATTTCTTCCAGACAGTTAAATACGTAAGGCGTAAAATAAGTAATGGAAGTGTTTTTCGTTTTGATTTGTAAGAAGTAAGCGAATTTTTCATCATCAACGCGCACAACTCTGAATTGGGTGTGTTCGCAATCGGGGGCGTTTTCACTATCGTAGAAACTGTAATTTATCTTTTGTTCTTCTAAAGATTTGATTATGTTTTCCGATATTTGAAATTCTGATTCGTTTATTGGCGTGGGCAGTAATACGTTTTTGACAGTTATGTAAGATGAGAGTTTTGCAATTGATTTTACATAACTTGCAGTGTAGTGGAGAATTACAAAATTGTCTATTTCATTTATCTTGTTGCTTATTGAAAACATGGAAAGATGGTAAGCGGAACTGTTTGACGCGTTGGAAATATCAAATACCGTAACTTCTCCTCTTGCTTGTGAAACTATGTATTCGTTATCATTTGGGGTTGAGAGTTCGTAATACACATTGTAGGTTCTGTTGGAATAAATTACGCAGCAAACAAGAACAAGTGCGAGCGCACAAAAAGAACATATTATTTTCGCTAAAATTCTTTCAGCAGGGCGCGATTTCTTTAAAAGAAGATATGAAAAACAAATTGAAAATACCGCCATCGCTACGATAAACACAGGGTAAAGAACAGAAACGGTAGTGTATGGAAAATCCGCCAAAACGTCTGCAAGTTTTATGATACACTCGCTCAAAAATCCGCAAAATCTCACGTAAGGTTTCCAAAAGAAAAATATCGGAATCAAAAATGAAAAATACATTAGTATTTCCGTAATAGCGGAGAAAATCAAATTTGAAATCGGCATAAGTGTGGAAATATAACCGAAAGCAAAACACACTACGGGCAAAGTAAATATGAAAACGAATAAACTCATATATAGCGATGCCCGAGTGTAATTGAGAATTGCGTTTATTATTTTTGCGTGTCTTGTGTGCCTTTTCTCTTTTATGAAAGGCAAAGCGACAAGAATTCCAAGCGTTGCAAGGAAAGAAAGCCACAAGCCTAAGTCGTACACGGAATAAGGTTGCAATATAATGATTGTTCCTATTGCAAGAGCAAGGGAAGTGTACGAATCATTGTCTCTTCTTGAAAGTTTGGCGAGAGATACTACACAAAGCATGAAAGCCGCACGCAAAGCGGATGCAGCAAATCCTGAAATGCCAACGTATAAAAACGTGAATGCTATTGTAATTACGATGCGCAACCATTTCTTGAAATTGAATATTGAGAGAATATACTGAATTCCGAACATCAAAATCGAGATATGCATTCCGCTTATTGCAAGTATATGAGAAATTCCCAAAACTTTGAAATCGGCGCGTATGTTGGAATCCAAAGCATATTTGTTCCCCAAAATTAGAGAAACTATAAAATCGCCGCCATTACTTTCACAAGCAGATGAGATTTTGCTTTGAATGTACGAACTAATTATACTTAAATTTTTATAAATGCTGTTCGTTTCTTTTGTTACTTTTAGATCGTGCACTTCGCTAACGATAGCGGAAGCGCCTTTTGCCGCATCGTAACTGTCACCTGACGTGATTTTATAACTGTACAAAGGTGTGACAGTCCCCTCGCACACCAATACATCGCCGACTGAAAGTGCTTCTTTACCGAAATACTCAAACTTGAATTTTTCGTTTACTTTATCGTCGTTTACGCTTTCCGTTTTGGCGATGAAGAAAGTTGAATTGTTTTTAGAATAGGATATTTCTTCAATTGTTGCTGTTATACTTGCATTTTCTATCGGTTTTCCGCTGTCGCCTTCAAATCTTGTTGATGAGTAGGCGTATTGATAAAGTGACGAGATAAGTGAAAAAATAACAACGAGTATGATAGTTCGTATCAAGGATTTGCTTATATTAAGTTTCTTTAAGCAACCGAACAGTATTGTTATTGCAAGAAATAGGATAAGAATTCCTATAAATACGAAGAATAATATCTTCTCGTGTAATATAGAAACGGAAATCACCGCCGATATCAAAAATGCTAATATGGCGGTGAATAAAGGTCTTTTGTTTAAAAGTTCCATAAAAATTATTTTACCAAAGATGACATGTTGACAACGTGAGTATCTTCGCTAAGAGAAGAGTCTTTTTCAAGTTCAATAGCCCCTTCGGGTATGATGAAAGATACGGCAGAAGGCGCAATCTCGATTTTTACCTTTTCTGCGAATTCAATTTCGCCGTCAATACATATTTTTGTAGGTTTTTCAAATTCTATTGTTAAATCTTTCGCTCTCAAATAGGTGACGCATCTTTTTCCTGTTTTGGTTTCAAGATGTTCGCCTTTTTTGTATTTCCCGACAAGCGAAATGAAAGTAAAGCGAGAAACCTTTTCTATTATGCTAATATCAAATATGGAATCGTGAAGGGAAGCGTAGGGGGCTGCTTTGAATCCGCCGCCGTAGAATTTTCCGTTCGCTACCGCAATCAAAAGCAAGTCACGATTTATTTCATCAATGCCTTCAGCATTGATTTTCATCTTGCAATACAATTTCTTGAAAAGGGTAACGACTATTCCTGCTATGTATGCCAGTTTGTTGGGAATAAATTTCACGTTTTTGATTTTTCCCATTTCGTAGACTACGTTACAATCAAAACCGACGTTTATTATGTTTATGCAATAGCGGTCGTTATATTTTAAGAGGTCAACTTTTCTTGACTCGCCTGCGATCTGTCTTTTTATATCAAAAAACATATCTTTATCGCTGAAGTTGCGGCGGAAGTCGTTTCCTGTGCCTATCGGGATAAGCCCGAATTCAACGTTGTCATTGTTAGGCGCGCCGTTTATAAGTTCGCAAAGAGTTCCATCTCCTCCACAAGCGTAGAAACGTTGGCGACCGTCGTATTCGTTGACGGATTTTTTAACGTATTCGGTAGCGTCAAGAGGGGCTTTAGTGAAGTAAATGCAATAGTCAATTCCCGAAGCATCGCATTCATTTTTTATTGCTGCTGATACTTCTTCAATTCTTTTTCCGTTTCCCGCTTTGGGATTCAATATAAAATGGTATTTCACTTTTTTCGTCCTATCATTTAGAAATTTTTCTTATCATATCGTAGTAGGCTTTTGCTGCCTGCTCAACTTTATTGTCGCCGAATTCGTAGTATTTTCTTCCTACTGCATCGTTTGGCAGATATTGCTGATTTACGTAATGGTTTTCGTAGTCATGGGGATATATATAACCTTTGAACAGAGGTGAGCGAAGATGATTTGGTATCTGCATTCCGATTCCGTTGTCGATATCTTCCTTCGCAAGAAAATAAGCAGTGTAGGCACTGTTTGACTTCGGCGCGGTTGCAAGTGCGATTACTGCATTTGAAAGAGGGATAGCCGCTTCGGGCAACCCCAATTCTTTTGCGCTCTCAACGCACGCTCTTGTGATTACTGCGGCAAGTGGATAAGCCGCTCCTATGTCTTCACTTGCTATCACTTGAAGGCGTCTGCATGGTGAAAGCAAATCACCGCCAGCAAGAATTTTGGCAAGATAAAATATGGCAGCGTCGGGATCAGAGCCACGTATGGATTTTTGAAGACACGAAAGAAGGTCGTAATGAACGTCGCCGTCCCTGTCAAAATGTCCTGTCATGGAGGGGAAGAGTTCTTTTACGGTTTCTTTTGTTATCTCGTCGTTTGAGATGTAAAATGCGTTTTCAAGAATGCCTATGGAGCGTCTTACGTCCCCGCCGCTATGCGAAGCGATTCCCGAGAGAATTTCATCGGTGGCAGATACGTTTTTTTCGTTTTCTTTATTAAGTATATCAAGTGCGCGTCTTAATGCAGGGACACAGTCAGATGCGGTAACAGGTTTGAATTCAAACACCGAGGAAC
>JAZOLR010000216.1:0-4781 GCA_045653255.1 Eubacteriales bacterium
AACTGTGCAGGGGATATCGAAATTTCTTATTGCATATACTGTTTGCTTTTCGGTTATCTTCGCTCTTATGAGTTTTGTGTCGGATTCCTATCTGATGAGATATGCGCTAAACGGAATCAGCGATAACAAAAGTTTCGAGAGTATTATATTACGGATAACTGTTTGGTTCGTATTTAGGATAACCGTGCAAATACTGTTCAACGTTTTTACCAATATAAAAGTGTCGATAATGTACAGTCGCGTATATTACGAAATGAACAAAATGATATATAAGAAGGCGAAAAGCGTAGATCTGAAATGTTATGAAAACCCCGAATATTACGATAAGTTTAATAAGGCGGTGAGCGAGTCAAATGATAGAGCCACGTACGTGTTGAATACACTCGACAATCTCGTGTGGCAGATTGTAACGTTTTCTGCAAATCTCGGGCTTATAATTTCTATCGATCCGAGACTTCTGTTTTTTGTCATAATTCCCGTGTTCGCTACTATCTTATGGCGTAAGTATAACAAACTTAAATACGAGCAACAAATGAAGCGCCTTGAAGAAACCCGAAAAAAACAGTATATTCAGAGAGTGTTCTATTTGTCAGATTATGCAAAGGAAATGCGCCTTTTTTCTATAGCGCCGCT
Organism: Eubacteriales bacterium; assembly: GCA_045653255.1. Classification (GTDB taxonomy): domain Bacteria; phylum Bacillota; class Clostridia; order Oscillospirales; family CAG-272; genus UBA1740. Next base: position 634 of record JAZOLR010000216.1, read on the forward strand.
TATGTTGCGCAGATTGGCTGAATGTGGAAAGGAACTCGTCGCAATATCGAAAAAATACGGAATTTCCGCTACGCTTATAGATTTCTTTATAACAATGTGCAATGAACTTATAGGGGTGGTGGGTGCTACCGTATATTCGGTTTATCACACCCTAAAAACCAAAAGAATGGGTTACGGCGACTGTCTCGTAGTAATAAATTCCATTGGCGGAATTTCCTATTCGATAACGAATATTATCAAAACACTATTGGAATTTGGAGAGCACGCTCTGTATATAGAAAATCTTCGCTCGTTTTTTGAATATGAAAATGAAATGGAAAGCGGAGAAGAACCCTTGCCCGAAAAAGGTGATATTGTTTTTAAAAACGTAAGTTTCAAATATGACGGCGCGGAAAACTACGCCCTCAAAAACCTCGACTTAAAGTTTGGCAGAAATGAGAAAATAGCAATAGTCGGTCACAATGGCGCAGGAAAAAGCACGATAGTAAAACTATTGTTGCGCTTGTATGACGCAGATGGTGAAATACTTTACGGCGGTAAAAATATAAAAAGTTTTAACGTGGAAGAATACAGAGATGCTTTTTCTGCCGTAATGCAGGATTTCCACGTATTCGCGCTAACAGTTGAGGAAAACGTTAAACTCGGTAGGCTTACCGATGGAGACGGAGAAAAAATAAATTTCGCTCTCCAAAAAAGCGGAATTGCGGAAAAGATTGACTCGTTTGAAAACAAGCAAAAAACTGTTCTTACCCGCGAGTTTGACAGTAAGGGTGAACAACTTTCGGGCGGTGAGCAACAAAAACTTGCGATAGCGCATATCTATTCCAAGGATAACAAATTTGTCGTTCTTGATGAACCGAGTTCTGCTCTTGACCCAATTGCCGAACATAAAATGTATAAGAATATGCTTGAAGCATGCAAAGATTGCGGAGTGATATTTATTTCGCATAGACTTTCGTCCGCCGTTGATGCAGACAGAATATATCTTATAGAAAACGGCACAGTTGCGGAAACGGGAACTCACGTTGAATTGATGGCGAAAAACGGAATGTATGCCGAAATGTTTCGCCGTCAAGCAGAGAATTATGCGGAGGTGACGGTATGAGTGAAAGCAAATCGTTAAATAAAGCGTCCGCCTTGAAAAACAATCTTTTTATTCTGAAAAGAATATGGAGATATACTCCAAACTACCTTATATGGTCGCTCGTTTCGGGCGTTATCTGGGGAGTGAATTCCTGCGTAGCCATATTGTACACGAGTAGGCTTTTCAATGCTATAGGTGATGCGAAACCTCTTGAAAGTACTTTGAACATAATTGTCATTTACGTTATGTACACTTTGGCATACGGGTTGTTTAATTCGTTTTACAATGCAGTCTATAAGCCGATTTTCAAAAATCAGTTTGAAATAAAAATGGAAAAAGAACTGTTTTCAAAGGCTCTTGAACTTGACCTTGCAAAATACGATGACCCGACGTTTTACAATGATTTTATATGGTCAATGAAGCAATCGTCGCAAAAAGCATCGTCGCTTATGGAAGATACTTGCTGGCTTCTTCACCGTGTAATAGCATCTGCCAGTCTTTTTGCCGTTCTCATTGATATAGACGTGTTGATTACTGCGATGATATTCTCACTTGCAATAGTGCGTACTTTCGTCACCCTCAGGAGAAACAAACTGTCTGTAAAAATGAGAGAGTCTTTTGCGGAAGTTGAGAGAAAGGACGGATATATAAACAGAGTCTTTTCACTCCCCGATTTTGCAAAGGAAGTGAGAGTTACTCACGTAGCGGATATTCTCATTGATAAAAACGAAGATAATATGAATGAGAAATTCAACATACTAAAAACAAAATACAAGCAAGTGCGTGGCTATGATTCCATAACCTATCTTATTTCTTCGGTATGCGAATACGGTGCAATAGCCATAACTCTTTATAAAGTTATGGTTACGGGCGACATAGGACTTGGCGGATTTGCCGTAGCGCTCAACGGCGTATGGCGAGTATCTTGGCTTGTCGGCGATCTCGTCAGCCGCGTTATGCGTTATCACGAGCACGGCGCACATATCGAAAAAGTTCGCACCTTTCTTGAATGTGAGCCGACAATCAAAGACGGAAATATTGATGCTATGCCATTTGAATCGCTCGAACTTAGAAATCTGTCCTTCTCATATAACGGTAAGGACGGAGAGAAAGACGCGCTCACAAACGTTAACCTGAAGATAAATAAGGGTGAAAAAATTGCTATAGTAGGATATAACGGTGCAGGGAAAACCACACTCACCAAACTTATTATGCGACTGTACGACCCGACAGACGGCGAGATTCTGTATAACGGCAACAGTTTGAAAGAATATTCTATTTCAAGTCTGCGTGACAGAATGGCGGCAGTATTTCAGGACTATAAGATATTTGCCTGCACCGTTGCGGAAAACGTAATAGGCGGCGAATATACCGATGAGTGCAAGGATAGAGTTATGTCGGCTATTGAAAACGGCAACTTTACAGAAAAACTCTCCTCGCTTTCAAAGGGAATAAATACTCCGCTTACTCGCGAGTTTGACAAGGACGGAACGCAACTTTCGGGCGGTGAGCAACAGAAAATAGCAATAGCACGTGCTTGCTATAAAAATGCAGACCTGCTTATCCTTGACGAGCCGTCAGCATCCCTTGATCCCGATGCGGAATATAGACTCAATATGGCGATATCGGATTTTTCGTCAGATAAGACGGTTATATTCATCTCCCACCGACTTTCTACTACTCGTCACGCAGATAGAATATATATGTTTGACAACGGTAGAATAGTTGAATCCGGAACTCACGAAGAACTTATCAGGAGTAACGGAAAGTATGCGTATATGTTCAATCTTCAGGCAGAGAAATACAGAAAAAACGAACTCTGATTTTCTTGTCTTCGTGGATAAACTTTTCGTGTACGCATAAAGTAAATTTCACGTGCCGACCGCTTTTTTTTGGCGGTCGGTTTTCTTTTTTTCGGTAATAGTAAAAAATATTAAAAAAACGCCAAAAATACTTGAAAAATCTTAAAAAATGATTGAAAAACTCTTGACAAACGCGATGGAAAGTATTATAATTTAGCGTGTTAAAGCAATAAAGCATTAAAACGCATCAAAGGAGAATGCAAAAATGGAAAAACTGCATACCCGCGATACAGACGATCTGTTCCGCGCAATACTCACGTTGAAAGATATAGACGAGTGCTATAAGTTTTTTGAAGACGTATGTACGGTAAAAGAAATAAAGGAAATTTCGCAGAGATTGAAAGCCGCGAAAATGCTTAAAAACGGCGAAAATTACGCAGTCGTCGGAAAAGAAACCGGAATGAGCACCGCCACAATAAGCCGTGTAAACAAGTGTATAGAATACGGCACGGGCGGATATGAAATGGTTATCGAAAGAACGGAAAAGAAATAAAGCGAGCAAAAAAATGATAGACGAAAGATTTTTGAAAAGCGAAGAAAGGGCAATATACCGACTTCGCGAACTTTACGGAAAATACGGATACCTTCCTTATAAAATGAGCAAATTTGAAGAGTATGACCTATACGTAAGAAACAAAGACTTCCTAATAGGCGAAAATTTCATCACCTTCAATGACACAGACGGCTCACTTCTCGCCCTGAAGCCCGACGTTACTTTGTCTATAATAAAGAACGCGACAGGCGCAGAGGGAATAAAAGAAAAGGTTTATTATAACGAGAACGTATACAGAGTTTCAGGCGGTACAAGCCGCTTTAAAGAAATAATGCAGACGGGTCTTGAATGTATCGGCGATATTGATATTTACGATACCTTTGAAGTGGTTTTCCTCGCCGCAAAAAGTTTGTCGGAAGTGAGTGAAAACTTTATTCTCGACGTCTCTCACATGGGAATTTTCAAAGCGATACTTGACGTAGCAGAACTTTCCTTTGAGGATAGAAGAGACCTTTCGCACTATATTTCCGAAAAGAATAAGCACGAAGCAAAAACACTTCTCGAAAAAAGAAACGTCGCGCAAACAGAGAAAGATAAGATACTTTCTCTCGTTTCTCTCTATGGCCCCGTTGACTCCGTAATGGAAAATCTTGACGAACTTTGCCCCGGCGCAACGTCAAGAGAAGCACTTGACGAACTTCGTTCGCTT
>JAZOLR010000217.1:0-10691 GCA_045653255.1 Eubacteriales bacterium
TAGATTGCAAACAATAGTTTACAATTATTTTGTCAATCCCGTTCTTGTAACGTCAAACATTTCGAAGTCGGAAATGACTTCTTTTATAGCGGAAAGTCCTGCGTCGGTAATAGTGAAATCTCCGCTTGCGTAATTCGGGAATATTGCTTTTATGTCTTTATCTGTGTAGTTATCTTCGTAAAGACTTGTAGGCGTCATATTGTTGCCCGTTACGGAGTTTTTGAGGTTTTCAAGCGGTTTGTAAATCGGTACGTCCGTGCCAAGCACTACGTTGTTCTTTACTATGTTGTTAGCAGGTGAGCGCAGATAAATTTCAAGTTCGTTGCGTACGTGTCCCGACGCACTGCGTTCAGATACGTGTTGGCTCATTTTTTCTGTGAAAGCGACTATTTCCGGGAAACGTGCTCTCAAATTGGATTGGTTGTAATCTTTTGTAAACGATTTTACCTGACTTGCTGATTTATGGTTGAAACGGTAACCAAGTGAAGTTGAATTATCAAAGTAGAGGCAGGATTCCTGAATGTAGTCTTGCGCTCGGGCGATAATTATATTATCGACGAAAACGTTGTAATGCCCCGATGAAGAATAGAGAAGATTTGTCTTTTTCGTGTTCGTTTTCGCCGTGGTATCGATTACGTTACCGTATGCATAGTTGAAAGAAGAAAGGTCGTCGAAGTAAATTCCCGAGCCCGATACGTTCCAATCGTGCAAATAGTTGTATCTTATGTGGTTGCCTATGTGGTTATAGCCTACAAGGTAGATAAGGCCGCCATCTGAAACATCGGGTGAACCGCCCGAAATGTCGTTATACTCTACGATACATTCGGTCGAACTTGCAAAGGATATTCGGCAGTCAACGAGAGTATTGTGTGAAACAACGGAGTGATGTCCGCCGATTACAACACCGCTTACAACTCTGTTTTTCGGGTCGTGACAGTAATTGTTCTGTACGATATTCCTGTCGTCGCTCATATTTGCGTACGTTCTGTTTGAGGGGTCCATATTTATCATAGAACTTCCTGCAACGGATACGTCGTTATAAATGACAGCGCAATTTTTTGAAAGCGTCGTTACGTTTATACTGTTTTTGTTTGTGCAGTTGACAGTGCATCTTTCGATAACAACAGAATTGCTATTCGTTACGTATATACCGACACCGCTGCTTCCGGATACCGTAAGTCCGTCAATAACGAGATTTTTGCAGTTGTTCACGTTTATGGCGTTCTCGTCTTTTACGGTACAGTAAATAAGGGTTGCATCTTCAAAATTGTCGGGCGCATAGATATACATAACTCCTGTATCGCGGTCAATAAACCACTCGCCCTCGGTGTCAAGCGCCTCAAGAATGTTGAAAAGATAGTAGTTGTTGTATCCTGTCGGAGAGTTAGAAGAAACCTTTGCACCGTAAACAGAACCCGACTTTGATGTTATCTTTTTCGTTTTTATGTCAAATGATTCTATGTTATAATATCCGAATTCCCAACCTTCGAATACGTTTCCGTAGTACCATATATCGCCCGTGTTTTCCCAGAGGCAAGGTGTGAAGTCGGTTATGCGTATCTGCCAACCGAGGTCAATATTCTTGTTGCCGTTGCCGTCTGTGTAGTAGTCTTTTGAACGGTTGTCAAACTCGCCGCTTTTTACACGGTTGAGCCATTTTGTGTAAAGATTCGAGTCTTTACTTGTTACACTACCCGTTTCAAATACGTATTCAAAGTACATTTCGGGTTCGCCTTCGTTCGGGTATCTTGCAAGCGCTACTTGTTTTCCGTTAATATAAAGGGAAGGGGCACCGTTTTTGCTTATCTCTCCTATGTCTTCGTCTGTCCAGCCGAGATCATAGAGATTGACAGAAAGTACGTGCTCTCTTACGCTTTCGGGAATCTTTTTTGCCTCTGTGTCTTTTTCGTAGTCAACAGGCTCGAAAACAGAAGTGTCTATTAGTTTTCCCGATGTAAATACAGGAGTTTCGTCTTCGTATGCCGCTATGAATACAGGTGCGGTGACACTTCCCGAAACGTTGCTAATGCTTACAGGTTTGTCAAGTTCGTAAAGACCGCCGCGTACCCATATAATACCGCCGTCTGTAGAAATAAGTTTTCTTGCAGCCGCTTCAATAGTAGCAAACGGCGCATCTATTGTTCCTGCGTTTTTATCGTCACCGTCAGGTGCGACGAATACTTCTTTTTCGTAACTCAAAGGATAATATTCGGTTTCATAGGGAGAAAGAACCGCTATCTCGTTCGGCAATTCTTCAACAGTTATTTCAAATCTGTCGAGAACGTTTTGATTGTTCGTGAAATCAACGTCGTAGAGCCCCTCAAGTTTCTGGAATTTAGGCAGATTAGTTGCCGTCAACGTATGAGATACGTACTTCCAGTTTATCTTGTCTTCAAAGTCGAGGTCGTGAGATTTTCCACTCTTTACCGTGCTAAATGCATTGTTGATGAGATAAGTTAAAGCGAATTCGGTGTCAGTTTCTTTTGCGCCGTATGCAATTATCTTTTTGCCATTGATGGCTATAGTAACACAACCTAAAGAAAGTTTTTCTTTGGTCTCGCTTCGGCCTGTTGAGCCGAGGAGTATTTCATATTCTGCTTCGGGAGTTGAACTGTTCACTACCGAAAGCGTAACACCGCACAAATTATAAATGCGAGTTTTGAGTGCTTCTGCAAAAAGTTCTGCGTTTTTGTCCGAACCGTAAACTATTACGTACTCGGATATGTCAACACCGCCGACAGTCAAATTCTTCACAGTGAAAGGAGATTCCGGCTCTTCGGGTATCGGAGGTGTCGTTGTAACGGGTGCTTCCGTAGTTGTTGCGGGAGTTGCCGATGTTGTGACAGGTGCTTCCGTGATTACGGGTGCGTCAGTCACGGCAGGATCTTCTGTCGTCACGGGCGCTTCTGTTGTTGTCGCTACCGCTTCTGTCGTCGTGATAGGTGCGTCTGTTACTACGGGCGGTGTATTATTACCGCAAGCCACAAGCAACGAAAGACATAAAACAACCAAAATTGCAAGTAAGGTCTTTTTCATAATGACTCCTTGTAAAGTTAATGCTCTAAAATAAATCACAAATATTATACAACATTTCGCGAAAAAGGTAAATAGAAATTTGTAAATTCATTAAAAATACGAAAAAACGAAAAAAAGGCGTTGCCTTAATGTAATTTAAGGCAACACCTTTCGGTTGTTAGGTTAAATTAGTTGAGTTCGAACGTCAAACCTGCGTGCTCGTAGTCGGGCATATAGAAAGTAGGAATTACTGTCTTGATTTCTTCAAGTGCCGTTTCTTCTATTGTGTAGTCGTTTTCAAGATAGTTAGGCATGAACAAGTCTATTGTCTTGTTCGAGTAGTTATCCTTTACGAGCGTATGGGATTTCATAAGTTCACCTGTTACGGAGTTCTTAAGGCTTGTAAGAGGAATTCTGATTTCTGTCACGCCGAGCAAGAGATTGTTCATATATACGTTGTGTGCAGGCGAGCGGAGATATATTTCAAGTTCGTTGCGTACGTATCCTGACTTCGCGCGTTCTTCTACGTGCTGGTTCATCATATTGATATACTGCTCAAATTCAGGGAATCTCTTGTATAGATTTGCGAGATTGTACTTCGTTGCATACGTGGTAACGAAAGCGCTTGAAAGTGTTTCCCAACGGTAGCCAAGCGAAGAGTTGTCAGCAAAATAGAGACAACTTTCACCTACGTAGTCGGTAGCGCGTCCTACACATATATTACCTGCGAATACGTTGTAGTGACCCGATGAGGAGTACATCATATTGACAGTCTTGAATTCACCGCCCGTTGTGTCTGCGAGATTGTAGTATGCGTAGTTACGGCACGCAAGGTCATCGAAATAGATTGCTTTACCTGCGTTTGCCCAGTCGTGCATATAGTTGTAGCGGATGTGGTTTCCGAAGTTGTAGAAACCGCCGCCGTAGATAAGACCTGCGTCACTTGTGTCCTTTGAGCCACCCTTGAGTTCGTTGTACTCAATTATGTTTTCACAAGCCTCTGTCATGCTTATCTGAGTGTATTCAAGATAGTTGTGAGATACTACGTTTACGTTACCGGAAATGGATATACCGCCCTGATTGTCCTTCAAAGGATCGTGCAGGTAGTTGTTCTGTATGATATTACGCCAAGGCTCCAACTGATACTGCTTGCTATTTGCACCGGAGATTCTTATCATTGTTGTTCCTGTTGCTGACAAGTCGTTATAAATAGCGGCAGAATTTACTGCATTCTTGAAGTGGATAGCGTGTCCCTTTGTGTTGGTTATGGTGCAGTTTTGAATTACTATCTGGTCGCATTCGTATGCCTCTATACCGGTTGCAAAGGACGAAGCAATTGTAATGCCGTCAATTACAACGTTTGTCGTGTTGGAGAGGTTCATTACGTTGATTTCGTTACAAGAGAATAGTATTTCGGAGTTGAGGAAATCTTCCCCTGCGTACATATAGAGGTTTCCTGTGTTGTAGTCAAGGAACCATTCGCCCTCACAGTCAAGAGCCTCTATTGCATTGAAGAGATAATAGGTGTTGTATCCCGAAGGAGAGTTGGTGGAGTGCTTTGCTCCGAGGCTTGTACCGTTTACAGATGTCATCTTCTTTGTCAAAGCGTCAAAGGACTTTATCTTACACGTTACGTATTCCCAACCTTCGAATACGTTACCGTAGTAGTAAATTTCGCCTGTGTTTTCCCAGAGACAAGGCGTAAGATCTATCATTCTTATGGTCCATCCGTGGTCGATATTCTTGTTACCGAAGGAGTCTGTATATATCTCACCCTTGCGATCGTCGAATTCACCGTCTGCAACTCGCTTGATCCAAGTGTTGTAAAGATTTGAAGCGTTAGCAGAAGTTACACTACCCGAATCAAATACGTGATCGAAGTAGAGAGGATCTTCGTCTGCGTTAGGATAACGCGCGATGTGTGTTTCTTCGCCGTTTATATAGATTCTCGGCTTTGTTGTGGTGCTTATTTCACCCATATCTGCTTCCGTCCATCCGAGTTCATAGAGATTTACGTATGCGATATGAGGCTGTACCGAAGTGTCTATTCTGGACGCTACAGGGTCGTTTGCATAATTTACGGAAGTGAAATCAGCGGGGTTAAGTTTCTTTGCGGTTGAAAAAACGGGTGTCTCATCGCCGTAAGCCTTAACGAACAAGGGCGAAATCATAGAGCCGCTATGCTGGTTGCCTATAGATATTGACTTGGAAACGGAATAGTTACCGCCGCGTACCCAGATAACACCGCCGCTTGCGTTTGTCATCTTTCTGAGCGCCGCTTCAATGGTAGCAAGAGGTTTGTCAATTGTACCGGGGTTTTCGTCGCTACCGTCAACTGCTACGTATATCTGCTTTTTAAGGCTAAGTGGGTAGTCGTTTACGTCAATAGGATCAAGTACCGTAATTTCTTCGGGAAGTTCGTTTACAACTACGTTGAATTTTTCAAGTACGCTTTCAATCTTGGTGAAATCTATGTTATACGCGGGATTTTCTGCGTAGTTTTCAAACTTTGAGGGAAGGTTTGTCGCCGTCAACGTGGGAGAAATGAACTCAACGCCTGATACGTTTTCAAACTTGAGGTCATAACTTTCACATTCGGGGATTGCGTAAAGTGCGTTTATAAGATATGTAAGAACGAATGCGGAGGAGTTTTCGCCGCTTCCGTAAAGAGCGAGTTTCTTGTCGGTCTGATTTATTGCGTACGTGCCGTCGTTAAGTTCCTTTGAAGTGGCTTCTCTTCCTGTGTTACCGATAAGAATTTCATATTCTGTCTCTGCGTCGGTAGGCATAGCAAGGTTGAGTTTGTAACCGCTTACGCTTGCTATTACGTCGCGAAGTTGTGACATCATAAGTCTTTCGGCTGCGTTCATTCCGCTACCGCGTACGAGTTGATATTCACTTATGTGAACACCGTTTATCGTAAGAGTTCCTACGGTGTATTTGCCTGCTACGTAGAATTTGTTGTTTGCGGGAATGTTAAGACCGTCATCTTTCAAGAGATAGTCGATAACGTGAGCAATCGCTTCTGCTGTCGCTTCTTCGCTACCGCCTACTATAACGAGACGGTTGTTTGCAAATTCTACAGTATAGTCGTTTGACTTAATTACCTCGCGCGCCGCGATACTTTCAGGGCGGTTTGTCTCGCCTATAAGTATTTCAAGTGTGCCGACGGGAAGTTCTTCATAGGGAAGTTTGAAGTCCGACTTGATGGGAAGAGAAACACCGTATTTCTCTTTTATCGCGTTGCGAAGTTCTGCAAATGCATTAGATACCGTAGCGCTTGCTTCGTCGGGATATACGATAGTGTAGTCCTGCCAACCTTCAAGAATCTTCGTTGCGTAGGTAGGAAGGGTTGTTGCTGCATCGCCGTTACCGCTTGGCTGCTTTTTTCCGCATGAGAAAAGTGAAAGCGCCAAAATGAGAACGAGAAATAATGCTATCAGTCTGTTCTTTTTCATTTTTTTGTCTCCAAAAGAATTATTTTTTAAAAGCACCCACAGAAAAATCTGTGAGTGCGTTTTTTGATTTTTCACTAAATGTTATTTAATATCAGTCAAGAGCCTTGAACTTCTGAACAGTAGTTTCAAGTTGACCCTGCATTGCGCCAATCTGTCCTTCCCAAGTGGATGAGAAAGTATTTGTGTTAGACTTTATGCTTTCGTTTACGATATCGTAGATGGTACGGTATTCGGAAGCAGTTCCGAGAGTTCTTGCACAGTAGTTATCATAGAAGAATGCCGAGGGAGAAATGATAGAGTTCTTGATGATGTCGAGAATTGCGAGCTGACCTGAACCGGAGGAGAGTTTATACTTGAGCGCTACTTCGTAGTACTGCTTGAATACTTCGCCTGACTCCTCTGTTGCCATCTGAATGAATGCAGAAGCGGCAGAGAACTTGGGAGAGCACATAAGGATTGCACCGCCGCACGCGTTGTCGGAAACAAGTGTCTGATAGTCATTATCGGAATCATACTTCGGGAAAGGAATAACTGCAACTGCCTGACCTGAACCCATTGTCTGAACTGCGCTTCCTTCAAGAGAGAGCAAGTACTGGCTCGTGTTGTAGGGTGCGGCACCGTTAATGAATGCATCCATAGAAAGAGTCTGGTTCAAAGAAAATTCAGAGAAGTCTTGGTTTATGAGTCTCTGTATCTTGTCGGTGTAGTTGTGGAGTTCTGTGATGTCGGTCACGTATGAGGGAGTGCCGTTTTCATCATAAGAGAAGATGTCAAGAGCGCTGGAGTAGAAGAAGGAACGAGGAGAGAAGTCGCTTGGTGCGAGGATGCCGAATGTGTCTTCTGCGTCTTTCTGACCTATCGTACCTGCATCAATATATGCAAGTTGAGCCGTTCTTTCGAGTTCGTCGTAATTCCAATCGCCCGCTTCAATGAGTTCGTAGAAAGAATCTATACCGCCTTCGTTAGCGAAAACTTCGTTGTAAAGGTCAACGTTTACCATAGTGATGAATGACATACGGAATTCGTCGATGAAGTAGTCACTTGAAAGCATGTAGAGTTTATCGTTTGAAAGAGAAGTGCCTTTCATGAAATCTTTGTACCAGTGAGAATCCTCGAAATCAAAGTAGTTTGCTTCGGATTTGTCAAGCACGTTGCGGAGGTTTCCTGAAAGTGCTGCGCGGATAAGCGCGTAGTTCATAGTAACTACGATGTCGGGGGTGTCTTCTGTTGCCGCAAGTACCCAAGCCTCGATAACGGGAGCAATCTTGGTAGACATAGAACCTTCGTAGGAATACTTAACGTCAAGACCGAGTGTGTTGAGAACCTTGATGTTTCTGTCGTATACTGCGTTCTGTACTGCGTCTGTCGTGTAGTCGTCAGGACCTACAAGGAACTTGTTGGAAAGGTCTGCGCCTGCGCTTGTTACTGCGCCGAAGACATACTCGTTCATATTGATGTAGAGTGTCTCTCCGTTAAAGTTCACGTCGTCCCACTTTGATGTGGTCTGTGTGTTGCCCTGGTTGCCTGAGGGCTTTGCTGTCGTTACGTCGGGTGTGTCTCCGCCGCCGCAAGAAGCGAGCGCAAGAGTAATCATAACTAAAACGAGAAGTAATGATACTAATCTTTTCATAGGTGTTCTCCTTAAAATGTATTTTAAAAACTAAGTTATATTTTATAAATAACTGACAAGTTTATATGGGTTATTATACTTTATTTGTACGATTTTGTCAATATAGTATTTTCATTAAGTTGTAATTAAGTTGTAATTTATAAACTAAGTTATATTTTATAAATGTTCAACAAGTTTATATGAATTATTATACTTTGTTTGTAAAATTTTGTCAATATAATATTCCCGCTTGACAGAAATTTTTTCGTTTGTTTTATGTCAACAAAAGACAAAAATCCGTATGTTGCCGATTTTATAAAAAAGGCGGCACTCTCATTGTAGTGCCGCCTTGTAAATTGTGTCAGAATAACGCGGAATATTATTCCTGAATTCCGTATCTTGCTACCGCGGTATCCATAGAATCCTGTATAGCGTCTATCTGTGCTTCCCAGTCGGACGCAAGCGTGTTAGTTTTCGCCTTGAAGGAATTATTCATAAGTGCCGCGTGAGTTGTAACGCCAATGCTCTTTGCAAAATAGTTGTCGTGTACGACCGATGCAGGAGAGGTCATACCGTCGCGAATGTATTCAAGCATAGCAATCTGGTGCGAGGTTGCGGAGAGTTTGTATTTCAAACCTACTTCGAAGTATTCGTATACGAGAGTACCCTTGCCGCCGTTTGAATTTTCCATCATCATCTGCAAGAAAGCAGAACTTTCCGTGAACTTGTCGGAGTTGTAAAGAATACAACCTACGTTTCCGTCGTCGCAGAGCATACCTCTGTATTTTTCGTCTTCGTAATATTTAGGATAAGGAATAATAGCAACCTTGTCGTCCATTCCCTGAATGAGAGTGCCTTCGAGGGTGATAAGAGGTTTGTCGAGCGCGTAGAGTGAACGACCGCCCAAGAATATCTTCACGTCTGAACTCGTCTGGGGGTCGAGCATGCTCGCGTGTCCGCCCATTTCTATAAGTTTGTCAACGAGATTGTGCATCTCGGAGATGTCTTCAATGTAAGAAAGTTTTCCGTCGCGGTATTCGAAAATATCCATACCCGCAGAGTAGAAGAAGTTGATAGTAGTCCACGGCAAAGACGTTATCATACCGAAAGTATCTTCGTTCGGGTCCTGTTTTCCTATCGTTCCTGCATCAATATATGCCATATCTGCAGTTCTCATCAACTCGTCGTAATTCCAACCGCCCTCGTTAATGAGTTCAAAGAGGGATTCGCTTCCGCCCTCACTTGCAAACACTTCGTCGTACATATCAACGTTAACGAGAATAGCAAATGTGAAACGGAGCATATCTATGAAATAGTCACCGCCGAGTACGAACACCTTTTCGGGATTGAGAGTATTCGCATAAATATAGTCGGTGTACCATCCGTCAGTTGTGAAGTCGAAGTAGTTTTCGTCATCGGTTTTGAGTGCGTTGTGGAGCATTCCCTTTATCGCCGCGCGGATAACTCCGTAACTCTTTGCCGACAGAATATCGGGGGAGTCTTCCATATCCGTCATAACGTAAGCCTCAATTACCTGCGTTGAATAGTCGGGATTTGAAGTATATGTTACGTACTGATAATCAACGTCAAGACCGAGTTTTTCCGTTACTGCGGTGTTTCTGTCGAAAACTGCGTTTTGTACGGAGTCGGTTGTATATTCGTCAGGACCTTGTATGTATTTCACCGAGTGAGTTGCGCCTGCCGATTTTGCCATACTAGGCTCGTAGTCGGAAAGACTGACGATAATACTCTCACCGCCGAAATTTACGTTTTCCCACTTGTCGACGTCTTGTGCCGCTGTTGTCGTTTGTGCGTCGTCTGTTGCGCTCGGCTCTTTTTCGCCACTGCAAGAACAAAGCAAAAGCGAAAGCGTGCATAACAGAAGCAACATTGCGATAATACGTTTTTTCATGCTTAGTACCCCTTTTTTAAAATTTAGTTCTATTAACTAAATTATACAATATATTTTCCAAAATGTAAATACTAAATTTTGAAGTTGAATTTTGAAAAAATCGGTGCTATACTTATTATAGATAAAAATTCGTGAGATGCTTACTGTAGTAGAAAAGGAGGTAGTTATGGCAAAATTAGATACGAAAGCGATATCGCTTATATATAAATACTTTGTTCGTGGCGATAATGACGTGAGACAAATTCCCTACGTACCGCAGAAAAAACGCATAGTAGACTCGTCTTCCGAGACGAAACTGCCACGCGCTACCCCGAAAGAAAAAGGAATTTCATCTCTTGCACTTCTGCGTATGCTTTCAAAACTTGAAAGAGACAGAGAAGTAAATATACATTCCGTCGCAGTCCTTGCCGATGATGCGGTAATCTGCGAGGCAAGTGCCGAGGGATATGACCGAACCGCCGTCTCCCTTACCCATTCGCTTTGCAAGACTGTCACGAGCCTCGCTATCGGTATGTTGATAGATGATGGAAAAATTACGCTTGAAACGAAAATTGCAGACGTACTTGGAGAAAAGGCAAAAAATGCATCTTTGAGAATGAAAAATCTCACGCTCTATCACTTGCTTACAATGTCGACGGGCGCACTTTTCAACGAGGCGGGAATGCTCACCTCTACCGAGTGGATAGAGGATTTTTAC
>JAZOLR010000218.1:0-5361 GCA_045653255.1 Eubacteriales bacterium
CGTTTAGCCAGTCACAATCGTATTATAAGGATTATGCAAAGACGGAAGTCACACTTGACGGCTTTGCAATGACAAAAACAAACACGTATACTTTTACCTTTAACCGTGCAGACACAAGCGCAGTCGTTCTCGACGCGTACGTAAATACCACCAAAGCGGTAACTCAGACGTGCGCGGAATCAGATTCAAAAGACGGAGTATTCAAAATTTTTGAAGGCTCTGACGCAAGCGTGTATGCCATCCGCGTATACAATTACGTTCTTTCCGCAGATGAAATCGAGCAGAATAATTTAGCAGACCTTGCGAAATTCTTCAAACTTGATATAGGAAAATTCATCACCCTCACGAATAAAGAGAAATCATACGTTTACGATGCGATGAAGTCCTACACGTTGGCAAGTGATGCAAACGACGTCGCTACCGCTTTTGCGGAAGCAGTAGACGTAGCATCTGCAATCGACTTGGGTATTACATACATAATAAACGGCGAAAAGACCACGCTTGAAGCCCTTAGTACCGATTTTACACTTCCTACCCCCACAGGTGTTGACGGCGGTATATTCCTCGGATACTTCACAGCAAGCGAGGGCGGCGTGCAAGTGACTGACGCACTCGGTAAGAAACTCGACTCCTTTACGTTGACAGAAGACCTTATCGTTTACGCACAGTTCGAAAAAGTCGCAAAAATTACTTACAACGAAGGTTACGTTTACGCAGACAGAGACGGAAACTTTACTCTTCCGTTGCCTTCGGATAGCACTTCGCGTTCGTTTATCGGATATTTCACTGCAGAAGAAGATGGTGAGCAGGCAACAGACGAAAACGGTAAAAAACTTGATTCCTTTACCTTGTCGGGCGACGTTACTCTCTATGCAAGATATGATATTTCATATAAAATTACGTATTCCGGAGAAAAATATATAAACGTATCCACGGGATTTTCATTTAATATTCCCGTACTGAACAAAAAAGGAAGCAAATTCCTCGGCTACTTCACCGAAGAAGAAGGCGGTGAGCGCGTAACAGATGAAAACGGTGCAAGTATTGGTGTATACGCCCTTTCTTCCGATTCTACCGTATATCCGCAGTATGAAGTAATTCCTTACGAAAAACTCTACGTTGGATATAACGAAGAAACGAAATCCTTTGATGATACAACACTCATCTTGGACTTCTACTACGCAACGGAAGAATCAAGGTTTGTAACAAACGCAAATTACGGAGATACAACAAAGACGGCGCAAAACCGTTTTGCAGCACAAGCGGCTACCTACTCACCCTTTACCGTATTCTCGACTGCCAAGGAAGAAGGTAAATATTACGTAACGGGCGGTACTGCAACAATTACTTCTCCTTGGAAGTTTATGAACTACTACGGAGATAAGTATTGGATATTTGACGGCGGAGAAATGAAAGAGGGCGGAAGCGCAGCACTTACCGCAGGTGAAGAACTTACCGTAGAAGGCATCACCAATTACTACGTAACCGACGCGAAGACTTGGACGAAGATGACTTATGCATCTTCTTTCGGTGAAGGTTACTTCCACATTGGTCTGAACTCTTTCCTCACCTTTACAGATGCAGTAAGCGATGCAAAGAATGCAGATGACGGAAGTTATACTATCCAGTTTATCGCTCAACGAGTTGGTACGGGTGCTTGGAGCACGCATCTTGGACAACGTTTCAACATTTCAAGAGCGGGAGCAGGACAGATAAGCATTTCGAAGAACGGCACGCAGTACTCCAACTTCGATACTGTAATCTCCGACAAGTCGCTCGGTATTGACATCGACAATATAAACACATATACGTTCTCGTTTGACAGAAGCGCACTTCCCAATGCTATCATTGGTATCAACGTCAACGGCAATCAACTTGCAAAACATAACGTAACAGAGTCTTCAAATGAAGGTATGGTAAAGATATTTGAATCTGCCGATGCGAATATCTACGCAATCCGCGTATACTCTAAAGTGCTTTCCGCTGAAGAAGTCAATCAGAACAACTTTGCAGACATCTCAAAATGGCACGGACTTGACGTAACCGATTTCTTCCGTGTGACTACGCAGAAGAAATCGCAGGTATATTCTGCATTTGCTTCGTACAATTTTGCTACAATTGAAAAAGAAGCCGCGCAGGCACTTCTTGATTCCATTGCTTTCATTCCTACGTATGAAATCGGTTATTCCGCAAATGAACAAAGCGGAACGGTAAAAGTTAAAGAAGGTTACGATTTTAATCTTCCCATAGTCTTGAAAGAAGAACACGTATTCATCGGTTATTACTTGGAAGATGGAACGCAGATAACCGACGCAAATGGTAAAAAACTCGAAGACTTTTATCTCGATGCAAACATAACAGTTATAGCACGTTATGAACTTTCAATGGAGAAAATCCTTGAGAAAGCGGAAGGTATAGTTTCACTTGAAGGATACTCTGTTAGAAAGAGTGAGTTCCCCGGAATTCGTTCTATCTACACGATAGATAAAGCAACTCTCGACGAAATCTCTGCATTGGGATATAAAGTAACTGTCGGTGCTATTATGGCAATAGCGAAAAAGGGAAGAACACCCGAAGACCTCGTAGTTGTTCTTCAGGACGGCGAATATTCTGTCGTTTCAGGTCAGCAGATGGCAAGTATCACAGTATATACCGACGGCGAATTCGTCAATAAGTACTGGGTAGGAGAAGGCGACGTATACAGAACCTCATTCACTACCGTTTATGAAAACGAATCCTCGCAAAATGTCACAATGTATCTGACCGAACTTATGTATCGCGCATACACGGTTGTTGAAAGAGACGGAATAGTTAATATATTCTACACAGAAAATACGTCAGAACTCTTTGGCGATAAAATATCACTCTACGAAATTTCCTCATACTTGAGAGACAATCCCGACGAGTATAGCGAGGTCGTCAGCAGTGTAGTAAACGAAGTCGAGTTCAAAGGCTTTATCTATGATGCAAACGGCGGTATCGGCTTTGCTGAAAAGGTAGAACTTGAAATAGGCGAAACCGCAACAGTAAAAGCAAACTTTGAAAGAAAAGGTTATGACTTCGCAGGTTACGCCACCTATCCTTCGGGTGCGGTAGTTTACAACGTAGGCGATACCTACACTATGAGTGAGACTTCACCGAGAGTTTTGTATGCCGTATGGATAGAAAACGGCGATGATAAAAATCTCGCGCTCACAGATGACTTTGATTACGATTCCGTATATGCGCAGGACGGACTTATCTACGCTCTTGACTTTTATAGTGCAACCGAAAAACGCAACGAAACGAATCCGTTGGTAGGTGGTAAAGACTATGATGATTTGTCAGTTACCGCTGTTCGTAGATTCGCTGCTGCGACATCTAACTACGCTCCCTTCGTAACGAAGGCAGTAGGCACTGCAATATTAACGGGCGGTACTGCAAAAATAACTTCTCCCTGGTCATTCCAGAACTACTATAACGAGGGCTACTGGTTGTTTGAAAATCCCAATGGTGCAACGGGCGGTAAGGGTACGGCAGATAAAGATGAACCTACACTCACAACGGTTACAGGAGTCACCGATTACTATATCACCGACGCGAAGACTTATACAAAGATGACTTATGCATCATCCTTCGGTGACGGATACTTCCATATAGGTCTCAATTCCTTCCTCACGTTCACAGAAGCGCAGAAAGTTGCCAAAGAAGCGACAGCGGAAGGAAGTTATACTATCCAGTTTATCGCTCAACGCGTTGGTTCTTCTTCGGGTACACTCAACTCATTCCTTGGCTACCGCGTTAACTTGGGTGAATCAAGCGGAAAGATTTATTTTTCAGGTACAGGACTTGATAAAACTTATCCCGATTTGGATATTACCAAAGAAACCGCAAATATCGAGGGTGATATTGACAAACCCAATGCATACACGTTCACTTTTGACCGTACGGATAAATCTGCAGTAAAACTTGGCGGCTACGTAAATGCAAAAGAAGTATTCTTGCAGACCGTGGCAGAAAGCAGTAACGAAAATTCGGCAAAGATATTTGAAAATACAGACGCAAATATCTATGCTATCCGCGTTTACAGCAAACCTCTTACGGAGGCGGAAATGTTGCAGAACAACTTTGCCGACGTGGCAAAATATCACTCGCTCAATATAAAGAGATATCTTGAACTTTCGAACGAAGAAAAAGCACAAGTGCATAACCTCTTCAAAGACGTTACACTCTCCTCAACTAAAGAATATGCACAGGAATTGCTTAATTCTTATTTTGTAGTTGAAGAAAGCAGTCATCTCTCAACAGTAACACTTGACGCAAACTACGCAATATTTGAAACTCTTGCCTCTTATTACGTAATAAAGGACAAATACTTCAAAGCACCCGAATTTTCACTCGGCGGCTCTACGCTTCTCGGTTGGTCCACAACCCGCGACGGAGAAGTAGTTTACACCGCAGGCGGCCTTATCCTTGCTTCGTCACACGTTACACTTTATGCAGTTTGGGAAGATAACTCCTACACTATCTCCTATGAATTTAGCGGCGCTTCGACGTCTGAAGAGTTAGTTACTTCTTATATAGCACACGAAGACAAGGTAGAACTTCCCACACCTAAAAAAGAAGGCTACATCTTCTGCGGATGGTATTCCGATGCAACTTGCACCAATGCAGTTAAAGTTATTGGCTACGACTGCTTCGGTGATTATACACTTTACGCGTATTGGATAGAAGAAGCGGACGCTCTCTTTGAACTCAACGTGTCCGAAAACGTAGAGAGCCTCGGTGATTACGATAACGACTTCACAAATGCTCAAAACGTGCTTGAACGATTTGAACTTGCAAAGGAAGAAATCGAAGAAGTTAACGTTCTTCCTCGCTTTGACGTTAACTCCTACGTGATGAGTGCTGCAAATCAGTACTACGTAGCGAAAAACGGCGACGACTCAAACCCCGGTACGATAGACAAACCCTTTGCAACTATCGAGAGAGCACTCGCCGAAATACAGAACAAGTGCGGTGCAATAATCTGGGTAAGAGAGGGAAGTTACGCTCTTGAATCCTCTGCAGTTATCAATGCAACTCACTCAGGTACGGCAGTTTCTCCCACGATAATTAGCGCATACGGTAATGAAAAGGTTACGTTCTCTACTGTAAAATACATCGATCCCGATGCATTTACCTCGGTAGATTATGCGACAGATACGGTAGCGGCAAGAATCCCCGACTCCGTGAAGTCAAAGATTCTTACAGTAAATCTCTATGACCTCGGCTGGACTGCAGAAGATATAGGCGAGATTTCAAAAGACGGCGCACCTTCACTCTATATAAACACGGAAGAAGTTGACATCGCCCGTTATCCCAATTCCAATGCAGCAATCC
>JAZOLR010000219.1:0-2051 GCA_045653255.1 Eubacteriales bacterium
GCGTCCTTCCAAGGTTATTTATGACCGCGCATATTCCGCAATAGCACAGGCAAAGACCGAGGACTTCGACTGGAAGAAGATATTTGAAGGTGCAGATTGGTTCCACTTCACAGGTATCACTCCCGCTCTCAACCCCGAAGTTGCTGCTATCTGTCTTGAGGCTTGTAAGGCTGCAAAAGAAGCAGGCGTAAAAGTAAGTTGCGACCTCAACTACAGAAAGAAACTCTGGTCAAGAGAAGAAGCAAGAAAAACAATGACAGAACTTATGCCTTACGTTAACGTATGTATCTCCAACGAAGAAGACGCACACGACGTATTCGGTATAGATGCAGAAAACACCGATATCGAATCCGGTAAGGTAAATCACGAGGGTTACAAGAGCGTTGCCCGTCAACTTATGGAAAAGTTCGGCTTTGAAAAGGTTGCTATTACCCTCCGTTCTTCCATTAGCGCAAACGACAACGACTGGGCAGCACTTCTTTACGACGGTAAAGACTACTGCTTCTCCCGTTCTTACCATATGCACATCGTTGACCGCGTAGGTGGCGGCGATAGTTTCGGCGGCGGTCTTATCTATGCTCAACTTATGGGCTACTCCACTCAGGAATCCATTGACTTCGCAGTTGCTGCAAGTTGTCTCAAACACTCCATCGAGGGTGACTACAACTGCGTAACAGTTGACGAAGTTAAGGCTCTTGCAGGCGGTTCAGGCTCCGGTCGCGTGCAGAGATAAGGAGGATATAGAAATGTTGAAGGGTATCCCTCCGCTTCTTTCCCCCGAACTTTTGAAAATTCTTTGCGAAATGGGTCACTCCGACCGCATCGTTCTCGGTGACGGAAATTTCCCTGCCGAAACAATGGGCAAAAACGCAAAGGTTATCCGTTACGACGGACAGGACATTCCCGCGCTTCTCGACGCAATACTCAAGGTATTTCCCCTTGATACGTACGTAGAAAAGCCCGTGTCACTTATGGAAGTTATGCCGGGTGACACCGTTGAAACTCCTATCTGGGACGTATACAAAGAAGTAATTGCAAAACACGATAGCCGCGGCGGCGACGCAGTAGGAAACATCGAGCGTTTTGCATTCTACGAAGAAGCAAAGAAATGCTACGCAGTAATCGCCACAGGTGAAAAGGCACTCTATGCAAACATCATTTTGCAAAAAGGTGTAGTAGTAGACTAATTTGCTTATACATAAAAAAGGCAGAAGTTTTTCGCTTCTGCCTTTTTTATTATATCGTTTTAATTCCCAACGAAAAGGTCGTTCACTTTCTTTTATATTCTCTCGGTGAAACTTTCATTACCGATTTGAATTTTTTTGAAAAATATACGTAATCAAGATAACCGCACCTTTCGGCAATTTCCGTCAAGGGCAATTCATCGTTGTAAATATCCATAATAAAGCACGCGTGCTTTATTCTTACGTCTGTCAGAAACTCGTTTGGTGTCATTGACGTTATCTTTTTGAAGCAAGAGCGTATATAATCCTCGGAATATCCGCTTTTTGATAAAATAGACGTAAGGTCTATCTGTGAGTCAAACGCCCGGCGAGAAATCTCGAAAACAATCTCCTGAACAGTTTTTTCGGTGGATTGCTCAACTTCAAGTCTCTGCATAAGAAAGCAAATATAAGCAGAGCATAAGGATGAAATATACGCGCTTTTTCCGAAACGGTTGCCGTAAATCATACGCGCAAGCGTTCTTGCCTCTCCTTGTTCGTTATCACGCAGGCTTTTTGTCTCGTTGAAGTGCAAGCAGTTGTCAAATTCGCCTTCTATTGAAATATTTACAAATCCGTTTTTGGAAACAGAGCCGTGCTTGACGTTTGGCGGAACAATAATGACCGTGCCCGCATAAAAAGGAAATTTTCCTCCGTCGGTATCAAGATACCCCTCGCCCTCAAGGTACAGCATAATTTCATAATTTTTATGCGTATGCATAGGATATTTAGATATCCCTTCCGGCGTGCAGTTGATTGTATAACCCATAATCTCACCTCGCAAGTATTATATCATAAATCTATCTTTTGTACAAGTTTTTTCTTGAA
>JAZOLR010000220.1:0-1651 GCA_045653255.1 Eubacteriales bacterium
ATTCCGACGTACTCACCTTTACTGTCGGCGGTGTAATCGCTATATGCCGCTTCGTCGTAGTAGTACGCGTATTTATCTCCAAGCACGTCAAGATACGCACCGATAAAAAGCGTGGTCGCCGTGTCAACGTCATCAACTTCCGTGAAATCAACGTGTTCGATAAGAAGCGAAAGCACTTCCGAGCCCACTTCGCTATACGGCTTGTATTCGCCGATATAGTATTCTTCAAATATATTTTCTACCTGATTGAGTTTTCCGTAATCAACGAGCGAGATAAATTTATTCAAAGCATCGGGGTCTACCGTGATAACTTCGCTTACGTCAGGCATTGTTATTTCCGAATTGTTTCCCGATTCGTCACAACCCGTCAACGCAAAGATGAGAAGTAACGAGAAAAACAAAGCGACAACTCTGACTGTGTTTTTGATTTTTTTATTATGCATATATTTTCTCCATTGCCATAAGGCGCGGTGTTTCACTTTCGCATAATCAGAACTTTGTCGGACGCGTGGTCAAATATCTCTTTACCATAAGAGCAACCTTGAAAGTGACCGCCTGATCAAATTCGCGAAGGTCAAGCCCTGTTATTTTACGTATTTTTTCAAGTCTGTATACGAGAGTGTTTCTATGTACGAAAAGTTTTCTCGACGTTTCGGAAACGTTGAGGTTGTTTTCAAAGAATGCCTGCACCGTCATAAGAGTTTCTCGGTCAAGGGATTCAAGTGAGCCTTTTTTGAATACTTCCTGCATAAATATTTCACAAAGTGTTGTAGGAAGTTGATATACAAGTCTGCCGATACCGAGATTGTCGTAACTTATTACGTTTTTCTCTGTGTCGAACACCTTGCCTACTTCAAGAGCAACGCGTGCTTCCTTGTATGCGCGAGCGAGGTCTTTGAGGGATTCGGCAACCGTACTGATACCAACGGACGCTTTTGCGTAGAATTCCGTGTTGAGTGTTTCAACTATGGAAAGCGCAAGTTCTTCCGCTTCTTCTATATCGTACGAGGGAGTAATCTCTTTTACGAGAACTATTTCCTGCTCGTTGATATTGATAACGTAGTCGTGCGTTTTGTCAGGGAACATTCCTTCGATAATGTCGTAAGGAAGCATTTCCGTCTTCGCGCCGAATTTGATAATAAGAACTACTCTGTGCTCATCGGTTTCAAAGTGGAGTTCCTTGCTCTTCACGAATATATCTCCGGGGAGAATATTGTCCATCATAATATTCTTTATGAACGCGGACTTATCGTATTTTTCGTCGTAGAGGTCTTTTATACCGCCGAGAGTTACGGCAAGAATACCGCTTGAAGTCTCTGCGCGCTCGTCTGCGCCCTCAACGAATACTGCATATCCTGCAGTCATATTATCTGAAATATAGCGGTAAGTAAATCCGCCTATAACGGCAACAGGACCGGAATACGCAAGTTCCTCTTTCACGCCTGTGCGAACTTCACCGATAGCGGAAGCGGTGCTGCAAGCGATAACGATGCCGTTTTCATCTATAACTCCGACAGTACGGCCGAGGGTGTCCTTTGTGCGTTGCATTACTCCTTGAAACAAACGGTTTGACATATTTTTCAATTCCTTTCGTTTGAAAGCATACAGCGTAATTTATATTTTGTTACACATGTTTTGCTTAATTTGTGAT
>JAZOLR010000221.1:0-6253 GCA_045653255.1 Eubacteriales bacterium
ACATGGCTACGATCCGACTTGTCGTAATCCCAATCACCTGCTTCGATGAGTTCGAAGAAGGAGTCGATACCGCCTTCGTTTGCGAAGAGTTCGTCATAGAGGTCGTTGTTTACGAGAGTTACGAACGACATACGGAACTCGTCTATGAAGTAGTCGCTGGAGAGCATATAGAGTTTATCCTTGGAAAGCGTTGTTGCTTCCATGAAATCATAGTACCAATGAGAATCTTCAAAGTCGAAGTAGTTCTTTTCCGTTGTGTCAAGTACGTTGCGGAGATTTCCTGAAAGTGCCGCACGGATGAGCGCGTAGTTCATTGTTACAACGATGTCGGGTGAATCTTCAGATGCAGCAAGCACCCAAGCGTCGATAACGGGAGGAATGTTAGCTGCTGCGCTTGCCTCGTAGGAATAATTAACGTCAAGTCCGAGGGTATTGATAACTTTGTTGTTTCTGTCGAATACCGCATTCTGAACCGCGTCTGTCGTGTAGTCATCAGGACCAACGAGGAACTTGTTCGAGTGATCCGCGCCTGCTTTTGTTACGTCGCCGAATATGTACTCGTTCAAGTTAACGTACAAGGTCGTGTTATCAAATTTTACGCCGTCCCACTTTGACGTGGTTTCTGTTGTGCCCTGGTTGCCTTGAGGGTTCTCTGTTGTTTTTGCAGGCTTGTCACCGCCGCAAGAAACGAGGCAGATTGAAAGCATGCAAACAACCAAGAGAATTGCTACTAATTTTTTCATATTTTTCTCCTTGCATAATATAGAATCTCGCACTGTTTTTAGTACAAATATATTTATACCATAATCTATATAAAATGTCAATACATACGCAAAAAAAGCACGCGATTGTATAATTCACCTAAAATCAAAAAAGAACTTGTTTTAAAAACAAGTTCTTTTTTTCGTTGAAAAAGTTATTTATTGTTTTGCCTTGCAAGAAGGGTTTCGAACCAAAGTTCAGGGGTAGGCATGTGCGAAACCTCTTCAATTCTTGATACGGAATTTTCCGTTACCGTGCGTGTTTTTCTTATTTCGGCATTTTCGCTATTTTGTTTCCCGTCGACAAACGCAGAGCCGTGAGAACCGACGGTTTTTGCAGAGCATATCATAGCGGAGAGTGCCGCCCTTTGCGTCAATGCCATATCGTAGAGTTTGTACAATTCTGCGATTTGAGAATTATCTTCAATAGTAGCAATGCCGAAAAAGTCCTCGCAGAAAGCGGAAACTTCGGAAAACAACCTTTCCATACCGACTATAGAGCGTTCAAAATCTGCGACACGGCTCATTTCACTTTGATACTTCTCGCGTAATTCTGCAAGGTTGGATTTGCCGTAACTGATTTTTGGTAAAGTAAAGTTTACAGTTTTTGCGGATTTATCTTTTTGTTTTGCAATATATTCGGCGGCGCGCAGACTTCCTACCTGCGTAGAATTGAGCGCGCTTCCGCCGGGACGGTAGACGCCGAAAGTTCCTGCCGCCTCGCCTGCGGAGAAGAGACCTTTTATTCCGCTTTGCCAATTTTCGTCAATGGCAACTCCGCCGTTGCAGTGTTGCGCGCATACGGCAATTTCCAAAAGTTCGGAATATAAGTCGATTCCGTGAGAGGCATAGAGTTTTACTGCCCCTGCGTTCATTTTTTGCAGGCGTTCAATAGGTGTGCCGAACAAAACTCCCGATTTTTCAAGATAGGTATACGCCTCGCGCGGAAGTACGGAAAAGCCGTCTTCAAGTCCTTTTGGGTTTTTCTTGAAATCAAGATAGACCTTGTTTCCGTTCTTTATTTCTTTTGCAACGAGCAAGTCGACTTTTGACGATGCGTTTGCCTTTCTTGTGTCAAAAGGCCATTGATAGCCTTTTAGGAATATAAGACCGAGCGAGTCGTTTTTCAGTTCTTCATAGAGAAACTCTCTTTCGACACCGTTTTTGTCTACCGAGATATATCTCGGTAAAACTTGTTGATAAGTGCCCGACAGATTCCAGCGGAATTTCGTACTCGCAATTCCGTATTGCCATTCTTCCATATTTGAAAGCGATGCCCCTGCCTCAATAGCGAGACTTGTCGCGCCGTGTTGGCTTTCGGGGTAGACTGTGTTTTTGTATATCCCCGCAGGACCGCCCGTGCAGAGAATTACATTTCGACAGGAAATGACGGATATTTCTCCCGTTACAGTATTCGCGCAGGCGACACCCGACACGGAAATTCCGTCTGTCAGTATTTTTATAACTCTTTCATAGTCTATTATCTCTATATTCTTTGACAAAACCGAGCGTTCAAGTGCCTCGGTCATAAATTTTGAGGTAAGAGGTCCGCATGACGTCGCGCGGGAGCGCGGGTCGTGGACGGTCTTGTAGCCTACGTATTCTCCGTATTCATTCGTCGGAAACGGCACGCCGAGTTCGACCAAACGCATAAAGCAACGCGTAGAGTAAGCCGCCTCGCAGAGAGCGTGCTCGCCCATTACACCGCCGCCCGAATAAAGCGTGTCCGCCATCTCTCTTACGCTATCTCCGTCAGAGCCGCAAAGCGAGAGTTTATAGTAGGTCTGCTTGTCGCTTCCCGTGTTGCGTGAAGTGCCCATAAAGCGACCTTCGGTAACTATAGCAATATCCCTGACGCCGAAATCGTAGAGTTTGTCTGCCGCGTTATAGCCTGCACACCCCGTGCCTATAATGAGGGTATGGTAGTTATTTTTCATAGTTTTCTTATATGCATTCCTCCGTCAAGAATGAGGGATTCGCCCGTCATATAGCCGAAAGTGCCGTCGCAGAGTGATACTACCGCCTTTGCAATATCGTCGGGCGTGCCCCAACGCGCAAGCGGTATAAGTCCCTCTGAAATGAGTTTATCGTATTTTTCCTTTACTTTCGCGGTCATGTCCGTTGCAATAATTCCGGGGCATATCTCGTTTACGTTTATATTCTCGCTTGCAAGACGGTCGGCGAAAAGTTTCGTTATCATAGAAACTCCCGCCTTTGAAATGCAGTATTCGCCTCGCGTTATTGAACTTGTGTACGCAGAGCAGGAGGAAATGTTGACTATAGCACCGCCTTTTCCCACTCTTACCATCTCGTTTGCAACCGCTTGTGTCAAAAAGAAAGTGCCTTTCGTGTTTATATTCATAACGTAATCGTAACTTTCTTCGGTTGTTTCGAGAATATCCCTGCGCTCTTTCGGGGCAACCCCCGCCACGTTTACAAGTGCGCCGAGTTCGCCTTTTGATATAGCGGTATCGAAGAGTTTTTTTCTGTCTTCCGCTATTGAAATATCCCCCGAAACGTAGGAAAAGTCAATACCTGAAAAGTCGGAAAGGTCGGGAGATTCGCTTCTTCCCATTCCGACGATAGCGTATCCTTTTTTTGCAAGTGCGAGCGCGCTCGCCTTGCCTATTCCGCCTGCGACACCCGTTACTATTGCTACTTTCATAGTTGCATCTCCTTGTAAAGATTTCTGTAATACTCGTTGAATATAGCACAGCCCGAAACCTGCTTTGCGCGCATAAGAGCGGTGCATTTTGAGCAGGTAAGACAACATTTCGACGCGTCAAAACTTCCGTTTATAAAATCGCGGTAGAAATTGGGGTAGGCAAGCCAAAGTCTGCCATAGCCGACGAAGTCGCATACACCGTCAGAAAGTTGTCGCTCGGACTGCTCGAAAATATCGTTGCGGTAGTAAGAAAGTCCGGAGCCCACTACTGTCAGAGAGGGGAACTTTTCCTTTATGTGCTTTTCAATAATCCGGAAGCGCAAAAGTCCCTCTTGCGCGCTTTCGGGCGGCTCGTATCCGCCTTTGCGGTAGGGGCGGTTTACGTGGGGATTGTAATAGGGATTGCCGACGGTTACGTTGAGTATTTGCAAACCATTGTTTACAAGCAATTCTATAAGTCTGTCAGGTTCGTTGAAGTCGAGTTCGTTTTTCTCGGTTGTGCCGAAGCCGTAGGGCTTTTGAACCATATCCGAAACGCTCAGGCGTGTTGTTAGCAGAATGTTTGACGGAATGGCTTTTTTCACCTCGCAGAAACAGTCAAGATAAAGTCTTACTCTGTTTTCAAAACTTCCGCCGTAGCGACCTTCTCTTGAATAAGCGGATAAAAGTTCTTGGAAGAGGTAGCCGTGGCAGGATTTTACGTCAACTCCGTCGAAGCCTGCCTCTACGGCAAGTCGCGCAGATTCTGCGTATTTTTCTGCGAGTGTGTCGAGGTATTCGTCAGTGACGATGTTTTCGTCGGTCACGGGACGTCGCTCTTCGTATATCGGGTGGCGGTATGCTATCATCGGGCGAATGCTTTGTCTTCCCGAATGGGTAAGTTGGAGAATGAATATAGGGGTTATACCGCATTCCTTTAAAGCGACCTCTTTCATATCCGCAAGCAGAGATTTGAAACTGTCTATATTTTCTTTTGTCAACATCATTTGACGCTCGTTTGTGCGCCCTTCGGGGCATACGGCATTTGCCTCAAACCAAACTATACCCGCATTGCTTTTCGCAGCGCGCATATATTTTTCAATAGTGAGTTGGCTTGGACTTCCGTCGGTGTTGCAGTCGCACCCTTCCATAGGTTGCAAAACTACTCTATTGCAAAATTTCGTTTCGTTTATTTCGTATGAAGCGTTTATCATTTTCAATTGCACCTTCCTTTGTGACTATTTTATCATATATTAAAGAACATATAAATGCACATTCTTGCATAATATATTGCTTTTCTTGCAAATAAGTGTTATAATTTAAAAAAAGGAGTGTGATAGGTATGGCGTGTATTTTCAAAACCGAGAATTTTAACCTTGAATATACGGAAAGCGAAATAAACCACCCTGTGCTATGGGAAAGCCACTGCCATTCCCAGTATGAGATGATAGCCGTCTCCGAGGGGGATATTACTGTTACGCTTGAAGGTCAGAAGTACGTATTGAAAGAAAATCAGGTAATCATTATTCCGCCCCTTTGCTACCATTTCGTGACGGCAAACGAGAAGGGAATATACAGAAGAATAACGGCGTTATTCTCGATTGATGCAGTACCTTTTTCGATTCATTCGCAGTTTTGCGATTGGGGGAAAAATGCGAAAATCGTATCGTTTGAAGTTGTAGGACTTGAATCTTTGTGCAAATGCGAGAATGCCGAATTCTACGCACCGCTGGCGGACAGTTTTATGGTGCAGATTTTCTATAGCGCAATAATGCAAAATCAGAGCGAAGTCAAAACAAAAGCAGATGAATTTT
This sequence comes from Eubacteriales bacterium, assembly GCA_045653255.1. GTDB lineage: Bacteria > Bacillota > Clostridia > Oscillospirales > CAG-272 > UBA1740. The sequence continues at coordinate 5,220 of JAZOLR010000221.1, forward strand.
TGCAGAAAGCGCTTGAATATATTGATAGCAATCTTGAAAAAAAGATATTGCTCGACGACCTGGCGAGATATACCGCGCATTCGAAGTCCTCGTTTTGCCATTTGTTTGAGCAGAAAATGAACATATCCCCGAAGCAGTATATCATACAGAAAAAACTTGCATTAGCAAATAAACTGATAAGCGAGGGTGTGCCGCATACGGAAGCCGCTATTCAGGTAGGCTATGAAAATTACAGTAATTTTTACCGACTGTACCGAAAAGCGACGAATAAATAGTATAAAAAAGACCAAGAGTGAAAGGGACGTACTCTTAAGGACAGTTTTTGAAAACTAATAGAATACGTTACCTACCGACAGGAAAAGGACGAAGAGTTGTAAAAACTCCTCGTCCTCTTTTCTTGACAAGCACTGCATCTGTATCCATATAAACGATTTTAGGATTTGAGGCTATCCCCAAAATGCAGAATAACGGAGATGAATTTTTCCAAGATTGGTGTTGGTTTTCTATCATCCCTTGTAATGTAACCTACACTATAACGGGAGTTGCTTTTGAGTGGAACAGAAATAATTTTGCCTTCATTAAGAGCCGATGGCATAATTCCCGTTCCTACCGTGTATGCATCTGTTTTTATCAGAACATTCATAAGCGTGGCTCTGTCACTTATAACAATATGTTTACTTGCGAATTCTCCCGAAATCATTTCTTCTTTAAACCAAGAGTCCTTATGTGCACCCTGCTCGTAGGATAGAAATGGATAATCGTTAAGCATTTCATAGAGCAAAAAAGATTCGCTTGAAAGGGGATGCTCCCTACGCAAAAAAACATGTGGCGACACCTTGAATATAGGAGAGAATGATATTTCTTTGTTTTGAAGATATCTATTCATAATATCTAAGTTTTGATCTTCTATGGCTATAATTCCAATGTCGCTATATGCAATCTCAACGTCGTGGATCACGTCATAAGTTTCCTTTTCCTGGAGTGACAGTGAATATTCCGCATCTTCGTTTTCAGTCACTAATCTGCAAAAAGCA
>JAZOLR010000222.1:0-4506 GCA_045653255.1 Eubacteriales bacterium
GGTACTGTACACGAATAAAAACCGAGTCGCCCGTCAAACTCTTTGACAAGTTTTTTCGGTAACACCATATATCCAATACGCAAAGACGGTGAAACGGTTTTTGAAAAGGTGTTAAGATAAATTACGTTATCTTTTGAAGAAAGCGAAAACAAATTGTCTTCCGGCTTTGTGGAAACTGAAAATTCCGATTCAAAGTTATCTTCTATAATATATCTTTTGTCTGTATTTGACCATCTAATATATTCATGCCTTTTGTTGGCGGAAGCAGATACGCCTGTGGGATAACTTCGGTACGGAGTGGTATGAAGAACACTTGCCTTTGTGTTTGAAAGCGCAATGCTATCGATACCGTCAGAAGACAAACGAAGTGCTTCATAAGAAACTTCGCACGCGCGGTAAACTTGTTCTATTTTCTTGTAAGAAGGTGTTTCTATTCCGTATATTCTATTTCTGCCGAGAAGTTCAATGATAAGTCCGTAGAGATATTCCGCCCCTGAGCCGATGACAATTTGTTCTACGTCAACGTGGATTCCTCTATTTTTTGAAAGATAGTGCTTAATTGCGAGACGCAGGGCGGGACATCCTTTGTTTTGCGATTTTTCAAGTATCGCTTCTCCTAAATCACTTATTACGTTTCTCATTGTTTTTGCAAGAACAGAAAAAGGGAAGTCAGGACTTGTGTGATGCTCATACGAAACTTCGCTATCTCGTACGTCTGCGGAAGAAGGCAAAGTAAAACCGTCAGAATTGCGAAAAATAACGAAAAAACCGCTTCGCTCTCTTGATTCTACATATCCTTCGTCACAAAGCAATGCGTAAGCATGCTCAATAGTAACAGTGCTTGTTTCGGTTTCGTCGGCAAGCAACCGTTTAGACGGGAGTTTAGTATTATATTCATAGTTTCCGTTTATTATATCGTCTTTGATCTGCTTGTAGATTTGCAAATAAACGGGGCGCTCGTTTTTGTTGATTTTATATTTCATCTGGTTATATATTTTTCTCCATTTCTGACTATTTTAATATTATCAGAAATATTATATAATAAATTCAACAAAATTGCAAGGAGAAAATAAAATGGCTTACAAAAAAATATTAACTATTCAAGACATATCCTGCGTAGGTCAATGCTCATTGACTGTTGCACTTCCTATCCTTTCGGCTTGCGGACTTGAGACTTGCATTCTTCCGTCTGCAGTACTTTCTACTCATACCGGGGGATTTAGCGGATTTACTTTCCGTGATCTTACAGACGATATGCCGAATATTCAAGCGCATTGGCAGAAGGAAAACATCAAATTTAAAGCAATATATACCGGATACCTTGGTAGTGTAAAGCAAGTTGGATTTGTTCAGGATATCCTCAATACTATGGGTACAGATGATTGCGTTCGTGTAATAGATCCCGCTATGGCAGACAACGGCAAACTATATTCCATCTTCAATGATGAATACGTTGCGGCGATGCGTGGGCTTTGTGCTTCTGCTGACGTTTTACTTCCCAATATTACCGAGGCTTGTTTTCTCACCGGCACGGAATACCGCGAAACATACGATGAAAATTACGTAAAAAACCTTCTCGAAAAACTTTCTGACCTTGGCGCGAAAACTGTTGTTTTGACAGGAGTTAGTTACAACCCCGAAAAGACGGGAGTTGTCGTATACGAAAATAGTGAAATCCGTTACTATGAACATGCGAAAGTGTCAAAAGGTTGTCACGGCACGGGCGACATTTATGCATCCGCATTTACAGGCGCGCTCATGAATGAAAAGAACTTGTACGATGCAGCAAAGATTGCTGCCGATTATACAGTAAAATGCATTATAAACACACAAGGAGATGCAGACCATTGGTATGGCGCGAAGTTTGAAACCGCTTTGCGTGACTTGATGGATATGATAGCATAACAAATATTTTAAAAGACCGCCTCGATTTTAACAGAGGCGGTTTTCTTATACAAAAAGGTCTATTCTAAACATTCGTCAAGAATAGACCTTTTAAAATTATGTGAAATATCAAACTTGAATTAATTAATAAACTAGGTCTTTGATCTGCAAAAATCAATCTAATTTAAGAGCGTCAGGATCAAGTGTCGGGATTTCTGTGAGTATTCTCGGTTTTCTCTTTAATAAATCATAAGAAAACTTTCGGCAGAACATATCACCTTCAACCTTTTTCTTCTTTTTAGAACACATAAGTATGCTTTCGTCTTCTGCAGATTCCGAAAATTCGCAATATGCGCAACACTTTACGGTTTCGTCATCTTTTACTTTCTTTTTTGATTTTCCAAACATATGTAAACACTCCGAATTTATTGGTTTTTTATATTGTATCAATATTTTACCGAAAAATCAATAGATACACGCAAAAAGTTTTAATTTATAAACTTAAAAATCAGAAACCCTAATAAAAAAGAGAATCCCCCTTGCAAAAACTTACATAAATAATATTTTTTTACAGAAATATCTACCTCGTTGAGAAAAATTTTTGACTGCATGTGGACAGATAAACCGGAAAAAGATACCGCAGCAGCAGTCATAGCAAACGACAGCGCAGTATTATCTAAACGGGAGCAAAGTAGAGAAGCGTTTCCAATTTCCAAGAAAATAGAGAATGTACATTTTAAAATGCTATTATCTGATATCACTCCGACGAAACCGGAAATAATTGAAAAGAACGTTATGAATCCGCAGATATAAATTGAATTAAGAGCAGAAACTTTTACGGCTTCAGAAAAAGAAAAATCTTTGTATATGTGCTCTTGTTGTTTCTCTGCCGAGATATAATTTTTGTTTAATGACAAAATAACGCCAAAGACAGTTGCGGAAAATATCTGCAATAAATATATTGCTGTTCCTTCGCGTACACTTTCTCTCATCGCAACGCCAATCCCTGCAATAACAAAAGACGGTCCTGTATTGTTTACAAAACATATCAATCTCTCGCATTCTTCCTTTGTTATGCTTCTTCTTTTATAAAGGTCGCACGCATATTTTAGCCCTAAAGGAAATCCACAAAGCATTCCAATCAAAAAAGCACCGAATGCGGAACGGTTTATCTTAAAAAGTTTTTCAAACGTTCTTCCGAAAAATTCGGGCAAATTATCAAAAACACGCGAGTTGATAAGCATATCCGAAAACACGATAAATGGAAATAACGAAGGTATAATAGATCTTCCGCATAAATCAAGTCCTTTTATTGCAAATTCTACCATTTTATCAGGCGAATATAGACAAAGAAAAATTAAAGACGCGGCAATCAAAAAAAGAAATGGGTTGATTTTTTTACATTCAAGTGAAGTCATTTTCTTATATGCCTTTTAATATCATTTAGTGATATACATTTATATTTTTATAGGAGTGTTAATATGAAGAAAAATTCTAAAAAGACAAAAGAGAAAATTTCTAATAAAATATTGCGTTATACCGGTTTTTCAAGTTCATTGAGCGGAGAGTTAAACTTCAGTTTAACAAGTAGCGGCAAATACAGAACCGTGTTGATTAACGGAATCAAAAAAATTAAAAAATGCACTCTGAATAACATAATATTTTCGCTTGGAAAAGAGGAAATTTCGTTTTCGGGGGAAGATTTGATTTGCGCTACGTATTCAAGCGGCTCGATAGAAATAAGCGGAATAATAAATGAAATCCAATTTATCGTAGGTGATTGATAATGACAGGTGTGTTTCGTTATTTTTTAGGATACAAAACTATAACTTTTGATTCAAAAGACACGGAAAAAATATATAACTTTTTATACCAAAACCGAATAACAAACTGGGGATATACTCCGGCAGAAGAAACGTCATCTATAAACATTTCTTTGTCTGACTTTGAATATTTCAAGATGATGCCGAAAGATGAGAATTTGATAATATCAGAAAGTTCAAACAAAGGCTTGCCTGGGATTTTTGCCCGTTATAAAAAACGAGTCGGAGTGTTAGTTGGTATTTGTTTGTTTTTCTTGATTTTACTTTTTTCCTCGCTTTTTGTGTGGGATATCAGGATAATAGGCGCAAATTACACTAATGAGAATGAAATAATCGAAAATCTAAAAAACGAAGGGGTTTACATAGGTAAATTTATGCCTTCCATAAAAAGCACAGAAGTGTGCAACGCATTTCTTGCAAATAATAACGAGATATCCTGGATGAGCATAAACCCGAAAGGAAACGTCCTTTACGTTGAAATCTTAGAAACAAAGCAAGAATCAAACGAAAAAGAAAAAGGGGAGTATGCCAACTTAGTTGCAAGCGAAGATGCCATAGTGGAAGAAATTAGCCATTCGCGCGGACTTGTCGTTGCAGAAGTAGGAAAAACTGTCAAAAAAGGTGAACTTTTGATAAGCGGAGTATATTCCTCACCAAGAAAATACAGTTTTGTATATGCGGACGGAAGGGTGTTTGGAAGAGTTTTTAGGGATGTAAAAATTGAAATACCGCTTTGTCAAACAAAAAAAGAACACAAAAAGTCTAAAAAATCAAATATTTCTATAAATTTTTTCAATTT
>JAZOLR010000223.1:0-2187 GCA_045653255.1 Eubacteriales bacterium
AGAAAAAACCTTCGTTTGGATAATACATTCCACGTCGATCAGGATCCGCTCAAAAAGTGATTACTTCACAGCCGAGGAATACGACGGTGAGCTCGACGTAATAGGATACGCAAGCTACGGAACAAGATTTGAGGTCGTCGAGATAACCGATAACTACACCGCAATCCTCTATAACGGCGAGATCGCCTATATAAGCGCAAACCCGAAATACGTTTCCTTCGAAGGATTATACCTTAACTAAAAATCAGCACGTCGGTGATACGTACATAAAATGACGGTTTTCGGATATGCTAAACTGACAAGTAAATACATATTTTACGGGAAAAGGTCGTTGGACACAACGCCAACTCTATTCGCCTTTGGCGAGTGATATTGCTTCGCATTGATATTCGTCTTGCGACGAGTGATATTCGCTACGCGAGTTAATAGGCGAATAGAATATCACTTCAAGGCAACGCCTTGAAATATCACTTTTGCGGTAGCAAAAATATCACGCTGTCGAAGACAGCATATCACTAAAAAACCATCAGGAAGTGCGCACTTACGCACCACCTATGGTGGCGGTGCAAAAGGAAAAAGCCGATACGGATATAAATCCATATCGGCTTTTCTACTGCTCATTTCGCCAAAGGCGAACATCATTTGCGCAGCAACACCATTTCGCCAAAGGCGAACATCATTCGCGTAGCGAAACATCATTTGCGCAGCAACATCATTTGCGCAGCAACATCATTTGCGCAGCAACATCATTTCGCCAAAGGCGAACATCATATTTCTCCTATTATCTGTCTTTCCTTTTTCAATTCCGCGAAGTAAGCGGAGATATAAACGCTATTGGTTGCGGAAATAATAACGTAGCGAAGAAATTCTTTTTCCCCTGCTTGCGTTACGCCGAGATTTTCGTCGGGGCGGTCTTTAAGACCGAAAACGAAAAAGAGCATATTTTCATACTCGGCGCAGAAATAGTCGTATGCCATCGCCATTGAAAATCCGCGCTTCTGCATAGAGAAAAGTTCAAGAATGTTTTCAAGCGATATTACGTTTTTGATAAACGCGATAAATATGAGATACGCTATCTGGTCTGCATAATACTGCTTTTTCACTGGCGAGGGGATTATCCCCCTTTTCACGTAGTTGCTGACCATTGAAGTGGTTATCTCGGCGCATCCCACAGTTGAGAGAAACTCGTTTATGTACTTTACAACCTGCTCAAGATACAACCCCATTCGCGGCAATTCCGAATATCTCGGCAGACGGAAATTCTCAACGGAATATCTGAGCGATTCCCTTATTTCTTTTTGCTCTTTTGAGCCTAAATTCATTTTTGCTTCGGTTATATTCATATCAAATTATTACCTAACTGCTACCTGATTACTGTCTATGATACTCTTTTTTTGTTTTTCACAAGCAACCATATTTTAACTCAAATTACCGCAATTGTCAATATTTTTTATAACCACTTGACATCTTTTTCTATTTCTGCTATAATCTAATCGGTTTTTCAAAAACCGATGACAAGTTTTACATTTCGCTTCCAGAACATTTCGAGGACAACGAATGAACAATATTAAATTTAAAATAGTTACAGACTCGTCTTCCGACGTGACGTATATAGACGGCGTGGAGTTTTCCGCCGTGCCCCTAAAAATCCGCACAAACGAGAAAGAATTTTCCGACACGCCCGACCTTGACGTGAAAGATATGCTTTCCCACCTTGAAAGTTACCGCGGACAGTCGCACTCGTCCTGCCCCAACTCAAACGAATGGTATACCGCATTCGGCGATGCGGAAAATATTTTCTGCATTTCCATAACGAGAAATCTGTCGGGCAGTTACAATGCGGCGAAGACGGCGGCAGAAGAATATATAAAAAATCACCCCGAGCGAAAAGTGTACGTTTTCGACACGCTTTCCGTCGGCCCTGAATGCGCCATTTTGACGGAAAGAATAAAAAAAGGCATACTTGACGGCGAAAGTTTCGAAGTTATAGTCGAAAAGGCAAACTCTCTTCTCTCTCGCACACATCTCTTTTTCGCGCTTGAATCCCTTCGCAACCTCGCAAACAACGGCAGAGCGAATCCGCTCGTCGCAAAGATGGCGGGCGCGCTCGGTATCCGCGTGATAGGCAAGGCAAGCGACGAGGGAACCTTAGAGCCACTCCATAAATGCCGTGGAGAAAAGAAATCC
>JAZOLR010000224.1:0-1156 GCA_045653255.1 Eubacteriales bacterium
GCTTTGCGGTATCGCTCTTTTTGCAGAAGAGGTTGAGGTATGTTTCTGCACCTTCTATATCACCGTTGAGCCAGAAAAGAAGGTAGGTACGCGCAACGTCTGCGGACGCATTTCCCTGCGTCGCGTGTGACCAGTCGAGAATGTAGGGCACGCCGTCTTCCGCTATGATGATGTTTGACGGATTGAAGTCGCCGTGGCAAACTTTGTTGTGCTTGGGCATACTTTCAAGTCGGGTGTGGAGGTCATAACGTGTTGTCGCATCAAATTCGGTTGCGGCTATCTTTCTGTTCATTTTGTCCTTGAGTTTGTTAAGCAGGGGGGAGGTTTTTGCGTGAACGCTCATCTGCAAATCAACCAACATTTCGATATACTTGTTCTTGTTATCGGAGTCTTCTTCAATCAACTGTGCAAGTGTTTTTCCTTTGATGAATTCGGAAACTATTGCCCACTTGCCGTCAATCATGGTAACCTCGAGAATTTTCGGGATGTTGAGCCCTGTTTCTTCTATTCTCGCCTGATTGAGCGCTTCGTTCAAAACGTCTGCCTTTGAATATTCTGCGTTAAATACTTTGATACATCTGTCGCCGTCGCGATAAATCGTTTTATTATTTCTTACTGCAATTACTCTATCAAGATTCATTGTTATTCTCCTTCAATTACGCGCAATTACGCTTTCTTGCCCTTGCGATAGGGAGTCTTTGTTGCGTCGGACACTGCTGTTGTGAGGTCTTTTACGGGCATAGGCTCTTCTGTGAAGTGTTTTCCGTAGTATGCGTTGAGATACATCTGACGGATCTCACTCATAAGGGGATAACGGGGGTTTGCGCCTGTGCACTGGTCGTCAAATGCCTGCTCTACCATTTCGTCAAGGGTTGCCATGAATTCGTTTTCATCAATTCCGTAATCCTTGATAGTTGCCTTTATACCTACGCGGGTTTTGAGTTCGTTTATCGCTTTGATGAGGTTTTCGAGTTTTTCTTCATCGTTCTTTCCGCCAAGTCCGAGGTAGTCGGCAATTTCTGCATAGCGGGAAAGGGTGTGGGGGTGGTCATACTGAGAGAACGTACCCATCTTTGCAGGCGCTTCGCTTGCGTTGAAGCGGAGAACTTCTTCTATCATAAGCGCGTTAGCAACACCGTGGGGGAGGTGATGGAAT
>JAZOLR010000225.1:0-2864 GCA_045653255.1 Eubacteriales bacterium
GGCTTGAAAGTTACCGAGTGAAAATAATTTAGTAAATATAGCAAAAGTGAAGAAATACATGAATTGACGGCGTATTTAAGGTATACTTTTCTCGTAAAATAAAAATGCGCGTTTTCGCGCAGAAAGAGAAAAGAAATGGCGATAGAAAAGGTAAGAGAGTATTTTTCCGCGTACGGCATTGCCGACAGAATACGCGAGTTTGAAGTTTCAAGCGCGACAGTTGCACTTGCTGCCGAGGCGCTCGGATGCGAGGGTTGCAGAATTGCAAAAAGTCTTTCGTTTATGCTTAACGAAAAGCCGATACTTATAATCGCCGCGGGCGATGCAAAAGTGGATAACCGCAAGTATAGAGACTTTTTCGGTGCAAAGGCAAAAATGCTCGCGTACGAAGAAGTAGAAACCCTTATCGGTCACGGCGTCGGCGGAGTATGTCCGTTTGCCGTGAATGACGGAGTTGCGGTCTATCTTGACGAGAGCCTTCGCCGTTTTGAGACGGTTTTTCCCGCTTGCGGAAGCAGTAACAGTGCAATAGAACTTTCAATCCCCGAACTTGAAAAGTATTCTTTGTCTCTTGGTTGGGTTGACGTTTGCAAACTGCCCGAAACTATTTAAAATTAAAAGATGATATTTCCCATAGGGCTTTCCCTATGGGAAAAAGAAAGGTGTATAAAATGAGTATTTACAGTGAAGCAAAAGAATATTTCAGCGCCCACAAGGAAGAAATAGTAGCCGACATCGCGCGTCTTGTTTCTATGCCCTCGGTGCTTTCTTCGCCCGAAAAGGACGCTCCGAACGGCAAGGCGTGCAAGGATATGCTCGTGGGCGTGTGCGAATTTTTCCGTGAGAGCGGGTACGAGGCAAAAATAAGCGATGATAACCTCTACGCGCTCATCAGGCACGGCGACGGCGAAAAAACCATAGGCATTTTCGCGCACGGAGATGTCGTTCCCGTTGACGACAAGTGGGAAGTGACCGCGCCATTTGAGCCGAAGGTGTACAAGGAATGGATATTCGGCAGGGGTGTCGTCGACAACAAAAACGCAATCGCTTTTTCTGTTTGGTTTTTGCGCTTTTTGCGTGAGCACAATATAAAAATGAAAAACACCCTGCAGATATTCATAGGCTCGAACGAGGAGGCGGGGATGAACGACATTGAGGCGTTTGCCGAAAACGAGAAAATGCCCGAATTGTGCATAGTGCCCGACAACGACTATCCCGTAAGCCTTGGCGAAAAGGGAAGAAGCGTGCTATGGTGCGAATCGGACAAGTCCTTTTGCAACATTATTGATATCTACGGCGGTCGTGCACTGAACGTGCTTCTCGGCGAGGTGACGGCAGAACTCGGCTACACCGATGCGCTTTATAGAGAAATAAGGGAAAAAGCCGACGGGCGATACGATATCACCCTTGATGGCGATAAAATAAAGATAGTGGCAAAGGGGCTTGCCGCCCACGCCGCCCATCCCGAAAAGGGACAGAATGCGACGGGCGTGCTTTGCGAACTTTTGTTGAAATGTAAAGAATTGTGTGCAAATGACAGAGAAATATTAGAGGGCGCGAGCAAAATTCTCGCGACTACGAACGCATCCGACTTTGAAAGCCGTTGCGACGATGCAATATTTGGCACATCCACCTGTGCAAACGGTGTAGTATGCGTGGAAAACGGACGGCTGCGACTTTCCTACGATATCCGTTACGGCATTTCTCTTTTGCCTTCTGTTCTCCGTGAAAACGCAGAGCGCGTGCTATCCTCTATTTCGTGGCATATATACTCCTTCCACGGCGCGTCGGGCTTTGAGATACCGAAGGATAATAAATTTGCCGTTGCAATTCGCGACTTTTACAGAGAGGCGTCGGGGGATGCGTCGGCAGACTTCTACTATAGCGGCGGCGGCACTTACGCGCGTCATCTTGAAAACGGTTTTAGCATAGGAATGTCAAACAACTGTCTGCACAGATGCACGACGCTTCCCGAGGGGCACGGTCACGAGCATCAGCCCGACGAGTGCCTGCATATCGACGGATATATAAACGCAATGTCGATAAACGCGCATATACTTCTTAAGTGTGATGAAATACTTTGATTTGTATAAAGAATGCCGCTTGTGTCCGCGGGAATGTAAAGTAAATCGCCTTGAAAACAATATAGGTTACTGCTCGCAGAGCGCACGGCTTTTCCTTTCGCGCGCCGCGCTTCACGAGTGGGAAGAGCCTTGTATTTCGGGCGAGCGCGGCTCCGGCACGGTCTTTTTCTCGGGTTGCCCTTTGCATTGCGTATACTGTCAGAATGACGCTATTTCAGGCGGCAAGGCGGGAAAGTCCGTCACGCCCGACCGTCTATGCGAGATTTTCTACGAATTGCAGGAAAAAGGCGCACATAATATAAACTTGGTTACGCCTACCCATTTTCTTCCGCATATAGCGGCGGCGATTGAAAAAGCAAAGGCAAACGGATTTCCTTTGCCTTTCGTGTATAACACGAGCGGATACGAAAAGACCGAGAGTATTTCTATGCTTTCCGGACTTGTCGATATATATTTGCCCGACTTCAAATATACGGACACGGAGTTGGCGAAGAATTATTCAAACGCGGAAGATTATGTAGGTGTTGCGAAAGCCGCAATTGCCGAAATGGTGCGTCAGCAACCTACACCGTGTTTTGACGAAAACGGAATGATGACAAAAGGCGTGATAGTGCGCCATCTTATGCTTCCCTACAGTTACAAGAATTCAAAAGATGCAATAGAATACCTCTATAAAACCTATGGCGACAGTATCTACATAAGCATAATGAGTCAGTATACCCCGATAAAAGAAAACGAAAAATTCCCCTCACTCAATAAAAGGGTGAAAAAAAGAGAATA
>JAZOLR010000226.1:0-5439 GCA_045653255.1 Eubacteriales bacterium
GCGTGGACAATCTATATTCTTCTTTCCCGGCTTTGTTGCATGGTTTTCCTCTCTTATTTTCGTGCATATTACCATATATGCAATATTTATCCGTATATAGTATAGCACAAAATTTCAAAGTCTGCAAGTAAATATGCAAAAAATATAATTTATTTGTCAAAAATCTATTGTTTTAGTCAAAAAAGTATGTTATAATTAGGCAGATGACAAGATATTTAAGGAATATTTAAAGAAAGGTATAAAATAATGCTTAATCTTGCAGTAAGAAACACAAACAAAGTTATAAGAGAAAAGTCGAAAAACGAAAATATAAGACTCGGACGCATATTTACGAAGAAAGATGCGGCTCGTCTCATGGCAAAATTCTGCGAAATTCCCGCAAAAGAGACAATATACGTACTTGACCCCGGTGCAGGTACGGGTATTCTCAGCGCGGCTATTGTCGAAAAGATATGCCGCGATATGTACGACGTAACGAAAGTTATTTACCTTGACTGCTATGAGACTGACACTGCTTTCACTCCTATGCTCAAAAAGAGTCTTGAAGCGATAAGAAAGAAGTGCCGTCACGATTTCGGTATCAAACTTATATACACGATAAGCGAAGAGAGTTTCCTCACCGCTTGCGTAGATTCCTACCGTTTCTCTCTTTTCTCCGAAAATACTAAAAAATACGATATTATAATAATGAATCCGCCTGAAGAGCAACTCGAAAAGTCCTCGCCTGAAGCGAGCGTTTTCGAAGACATCTGCACGTCAGACACAGAAGCGGCGGCTATGTTCGCGATACTCGGTTCTGTGATGCTCACAGAAAACGGACAACTCTGCGCTATGCTCCCCATACAGACGGCATACGGCGCATACCTTGCGAAATTCCGCAAAAAGATACTTTCCACACTCTCACTTGAAAGACTTCACACCTTTACGAAGAAGCCGAAAGGAAAGTACGACGCGGACATACTCCGCAAATCTATGATATTCAAGTTCAGAAACGCGCCTCAATGTGAGAAAATCGTTCTCTCTGCTTCCTATGACTACGGTACAGATGAAAACGTGCGCGTGCTTCCCCCTCTTGACTATGCGACAATAGTACGCGGCGAGGACAAGAGCATACTTCTTATAAAGAGCGAAGACGAACTTGAAATTTACAACTACGTAAGCACCCAGCCTGCAACGCTTTCTTCTCTCGGTCTTAAGATGAAGACAGGTCTTACTCTTGAGTCAAGATACCCCGAACTTGTACGCGACACTTATACAGAGGAAACTCTTCCCCTTATCACTCCTTCCTGCGTTGCAAACGGAAGAATAAAGTTCCCTGTCCCCAACCGTAAGAGCCAGTTTATCGTGCCGAGAATTCCCTCTCTTATGCAGAAGAACAAGAATATGCTCTTCATAAAGAGAGTTCCTGCAAAGGCTGATGGCAGACACTTTGTTTGCGGTCTTTACCTCGCTTCTCAATTCCCGAAGATAAAGTACATAAGCACGAATAACAAACTCAACTACATCGACTACGAGGGCGACCGCGAAATAGATGCAAAGATGCTCTACGGTGTTTACGCCGTGCTTTCTTCCATTCTTTACGAAAGATACTGTGCGATGATAACAAATTCAACGCAGATAAACGCAAAGGACTACGCAGACCTTCCTATGCCGTCTGAGGAAACCCTTATGGCAATCGGCGCAAAACTCGCGTCGGTTAACGATTTGTCGCTCCGTTCCTGCGACCTTATCGTAAACGCTGCGATAAAGAATTCTAAAACCAATATGATTTATAAACTCTAAAACAAAACGGTTATCTCAATTTTGTTTGAGATAGCCGTTTTAATAATGAAAGACGGACAGAAAATTCTATCCGTCTTTTTTGAAATTCGATTTAAAAGTTTAACCGTTTGACATCATCATTGCGCGTTCTTTTTTCAACTCGTTTACAAGCGGCTTGCCGTTGTCGACGAACTCCTTGCTTTCGATAAGCAGGTCGCGTACGATGTACTTGCGAAGGTCGGCGGTGGGGCCGCCCTTGTGGGGGATAGTATACACGTTAGGAAGAGTAAGAAGCGGATCGTCTGCATCGATAGGCTCTTTCTCGTAAACGTCGAGCACTGCTCTGAAATCGCCCTTTACCAAGTGGCTCGTGAGGGCAACCTGGTCAACGACAGAACCGCGAGATGTGTTGATGAATATCGCATCGCGGCGGATAAGCGAAAGAAGTCTGTCGTTTACAAGGTGGAAGGTGTGCTCATTGAGGGGGGTATGTACCGTAACGATGTCGGAATTTGCAAACACCTCTTCAAGAGAAACCTGCGTCATATTATACTTTTCGAGGTCTTCCTTCGGAATATCAACTATATCGTATATAAGGATTTTTACTTCGAATGCCTGAAGCATTTTTACAAGATATTTCGCTATTGCGCCGTAACTGACGATACCTATTGTTTTATAGAGCAAACTGCGAGTGAAGTCGGATTCAAGTTTCCAGATATTGTCGCGCTTCAATCTGTCAATGTAGTAAGGTATTTCACGTACTGCGGAGAGCATATAAGCGATAGTACCTTCTGCAACGGAATGAGCGAAGTAGTCGTTGCCTGATATTACGCGAATTCCGCGCTCCCACATTTCGTCGCTGACAAAAGGTACGACAGTACCGCACATGTGTGTGAGGAGTTTGAGTTTCGGCGCGCAATCGAGAATTTCTGCGTCAAGTCGGGGAGAGCCCCAGGTGGTGACGTAGACGTCGCAATCCTTTATTTTCTCTTTCAATTCATCTTTTTCAAAATGCTTCGGTTTTTCATTCCATACTATCTCGCCGAGGCTTTCTGCAAGGGCGATGTTTTCGGGAGTGTAAAAGGTAGGAAAATTGTAATCGCGAGGTGCAGTTATAAGTGCCTTCATTTCGTTTTTTCACCTTTCTTTTTTATTCATCTATATCGGCGTTTCTGAATTTTTTCGGAGACACGCCGACGCGTTCTTTGAATATTCTGCAAAAATATGCTGTGTTGCACATTCCGACAAGTTCGGAAATTTCTTCAACGGTTTTTTCGGGGTGTTCGAGAAGTATTTCTTTCGACATTTCTATTTTCCTGTCCATTATGTACTGACGGGGAGAAACGCCGTATTCACTCATAAACAAGCGGCGAAGGTGAGACACCGAATATCCGCTTATTTTACAGAGGTCTTCTACACTTATTTTTTTGTAGTAGTTGATGTTTATGTACTGCACGGATTTTATAATTCTCATATCCGCTTCGTACTTTTTATCTGATGAAAGTTTGTCGGTTATAAGTTCATATACGAGGTCGTAAAACAAAGACTCCGCTTTGATAAGCGAGGCAGGTGCGCCAGACAGATACGTATCGTTTATATCAACGAAACGGTGGCGGTATCCTGCGTCTCCTCCACTCGTTTTCTCGTCTATACCGAGTTCGTAAACCGAGCGATTTTCTTTCATATAGAAAGCAATATAGAAAAGCGAGGCATTTTCCGAATTTTCGTTCAAAAGCGTGGCTTCAAGATTTGCGGGAAGGAGAATTACGTCTCCGCTTTGAGCGATAAATTCACGGTCTTTTAAAGTGAATTTTATTTTTCCCGAATTGATGTAGTACAAACTGTCGTTATCGCAGTTTCTCTCCCACGCAAAACCGTGGCGGTACTTGTGAAATCCCGATTTTACAAATCTTTTTATGGGATTTTCGTCACTTAATATGGAGTTTATTTCCGACATAAGACACCCCTAAATCATAAAAAATTCAACCGATTTGATGATAACAAATATTTTCTGAAAAGTCAACAAATATCAGAAAAATGAGCGATTTGTACAATAATATGAGCAAAATTTATATTGAAACTCATATTTGTATTATGATAAAATGTTATTACAAGTAAAAAAGGCAAAATTTGACACAAAAATTTGATTTTTTGCATTGGGAAAGAGGCAATAGCAATGTTAGTTAACAAATTTAACGAACCGAAAATAAAACCGCCAGCAGTCCATCCAAGACTTATGCTTACGGCAAAAGACTTGCCGAAAATAAGAGAAAACCTCTCGCACGAAGAAAACAGACGCGCATACGAACTCTGGCGTTATCTCTGCGACACGAAGATTTCGCAGTTTGAAGGCGATATTGAACGCGGATATTACAACGGACGCTTGCTCGCTGTAATTGAGGCAAAGGCTTTCGAAGCCCTTATTTACTCAGATGAAAAGAAGTCGCGCGAGGTGGCAATACTCGCTCTTCGCGTTATGGAGAAATACGATAGCAGTAATCTTCCCTTGTTTGGCGGTAGATTTTCAGGGCACGTGATGTTCACAATGGCGCAGGTGTACGACTGGCTTTACGACAGTTTTTCAGCAGACGAACGCGCTTTGATGATAGAGTTGTTCGAGCGCAGTGCGCGCGATCTTGAAATGGGCTATCCGCCTTTTGAAAACGGTAGACAAAATCCCGTTTTCGGTCACGATAACGAGTCCCAACTCTTGCGTGATATGCTTTCTGTCGCTATTGCGGTTTATGACGAGCGTCCCGATATATACGACTATTGCGCGGGACTTTTCTTTGATAAGTTTTTGCCTACTTACAACGGTGTAAACGATTGCAAAATGCATATTGACGGCACGGACTACGGCGCATACCGTACCGCGTTTATACACTGGGTTGCTCTTATTTATCTTTCAATGTCGGGCGAGCATATTTTCACTGAAAACGTAGAAAATCTCGCGGAATGGCTTCTTTACACTCTCCGCTCTGACGGTCAGGCACTCCGCATAGGAGATGCTTTCCTTGAAGACAAGGGCGGATATACGCTTGAGCATCCTTTTGTTGTGCCTATGTTCCTTTGCGGTGCGCTTACGGGAAATGAAAACTACAGAAAATATTTCCGTGAGAATTTCGTTGACGAATTTATGCTTCCCTCTCGATATCGCGGAAAGGACTACTACCGTGACGGCGGTTTCGGCGAGGGAATGTATAGCCCCGTCGTGCATTTGATATGGAATAGATACGTAGAGCCGAAAGAAACGGAAAAGTTGCCAAAAGCAAAGCATTTCGGCACGCCCGTCGGCGCTACTTTCTATAACGACGAAGAAAAAGAAACTGTTATTTTGATGAATGCGGAAGAATACGGAGGAACTTCTCACAACCATTTGGACGCAGGAAGTTTCCAGATTTACCACAAGGGCATTCTCGCTTCCGATTCGGGCGGATATCACCATTTCGGCTCAATGCACTTCAAAAAATACGCGACGAGAACAATAGCGCATAACTGCCTTTTGATAGAAGACGGTAACGAAAAGCAATACACTCGCCACCGTCTGCTGACAGGTCGCGACGGCGGTGCAAAGATTGTAGAAGGCTGGTACACCGAGCCTAAAGAAATATTTGAAAAATATCAAATGTCACGCGTTATTTCTCACGAAGAAAGCGAAGACGGATGCTATATGAAAGT
>JAZOLR010000227.1:0-2406 GCA_045653255.1 Eubacteriales bacterium
TGCACACGCCGTCGCATAGTCGAAATGTGCACAAGGCATAGCCTTGCTTCATTTCTCGTTGCTTTGGGCTTTCCGTCGGTAAAAACAATCATTTAGATTGTTTTTACCTCGTCACTCTCGGTCGCAAACGAAAAATCTCCCGCAAAATCCGCCTAATTCATTTTGCGTATTTTGGTGAGACCACAAGCAAAAGGGTTTTTATTTATATTTTTGTTAGTGTATAGACCTTTTCGTCTGTATAAAATAATTTTACCTTTTTCGCAAAACTGCGTTTTTGTGCCTGTTTTGCGCTCTTTTTGTACCCATTTTGCGTTGCAGTTGCGTCCTGCGTTTGATATTGTTAAATAACTGTTAATAATAGTGAAAAACACTTGATTTTTGCGCTGGTTATGTATAGAATAGGGTATAGCGTTTAGCACTCGCGATATATGAGTGCTAAAACTGAAATTAAAAAGTAAACAAATCCCGAAAGGGAATAAACGGAGGATGATATTATGACAATCAAACCGCTTGCAGACCGCGTAGTGGTAAAGGCAGTAGAGGTTGAAGAAACCACAAAGACGGGAATTATACTCCCCGGCTCTGCTCAGGAAAAACCGCAGGTTGCAGAAGTAGTTGCAGTAGGCCCCGGCGGAAACGTTGACGGCAAGGAAGTCGTTATGACAGTAAAGGTTGGCGACAAGGTAATCACAAGCAAGTATTCCGGCACAGAAGTAAAGTGCGACGGAATAGAGTACAACATAGTAAGACAGAGCGACATTCTCGCAATCGTTGAATAATAGTTAAAGGGAGGCAATACAAATGGCAAAGGAAATTCTCTACGGCGTAGAGGCAAGAAACGCCCTTCTTCGCGGCGTTGACAAACTCGCCGACACAGTTAAAATAACAATGGGCCCCAAGGGTAGAAACGTAGTTCTTGATAAGAAATACGGCGCGCCCCTTATCACAAACGACGGTGTTACGATAGCAAAGGAAATCGAACTTGAAGACGCGGCTGAAAACATGGGCGCACAACTCGTTCGTGAAGTTGCTACGAAGACAAACGACGCAGCAGGTGACGGTACAACCACAGCGACACTTCTCGCGCAGGAACTTATCCGCGAGGGTATGAAGAACATCACCGCAGGCGCAAATCCTATGGTACTCCGCAAGGGTATTTCAAAGGCAGTTGACGCAGCAGTAAAGGCACTCGTTGCAAACTCCAAGAAAGTAAACGGCACAGACGATATTGCTCGCGTTGGTACTATTTCCGCAGGCGACGACGTTATAGGTAATCTTATCGCAGACGCAATGGAAAAGGTAACTGCAGACGGCGTTATCACCGTTGAAGAATCAAAGAGCGCAGAAACCTATTCCGAAGTTGTTGAAGGTATGCAGTTCGACCGCGGTTATCTCTCGCCCTATATGGTTACAGATACCGACAAGATGGAAGCGGTTATCGACGATGCTCTTATCCTCATCACAGATAAGAAGATTTCCAACATTCAGGAAATCCTTCCCGTGCTTGAACAGATAGTTCAGTCAGGTAAGAAACTTCTCATTATCGCAGAAGACGTAGAGGGCGAAGCGCTCACTACTCTCGTACTTAACAAACTCCGCGGTACTTTCGTTTGCGTAGCGGTAAAAGCACCCGGATTTGGCGACAGAAGAAAAGAAATGCTCCGCGACATCGCTATTCTTACAGGCGGTACAGTTATCACCGATGAACTCGGTCTTGACCTCAAGGAGACAACGATAGACCAACTCGGTAGAGCAAGACAGGTTAAGATAAACAAGGAAAATACAATAATCGTTGACGGCGCAGGAAACACAAACGAAATAAAGGCAAGAGTTGCACAGATTCGCGCTGCAATTGAAACAACAACGTCCGAATTCGACCGTGAAAAACTTCAGGAAAGACTTGCGAAACTCGCAGGCGGTGTTGCAGTAATCAAAGTTGGTGCGGCAACAGAAACCGAAATGAAGGAAAAGAAACTCCGCATCGAAGACGCTCTCAACGCAACAAAGGCAGCAGTTGAAGAAGGTATCGTTGCAGGTGGCGGTACGGCTTACGTAAACGTAATAAAAGACGTAGCGAAGATTCTTCCCACAGTTGAAGGCGACGAAAAGACGGGTGTATCACTCGTTATCAAGGCTCTTGAAGCGCCTATGCGCCAGATTGCAGAAAACGCAGGATTTGACGGCGGCGTTATCATAGACAAGATAAAGAATTCCAGAAAGTTCAACTACGGCTTTGACGCATACAACGAAAAGTACGTTGATATGATTGAAGTTGGTATCGTCGATCCTACCAAGGTAACACGCTCTGCACTTCAGAATGCGGCATCCGTTGCAGCAACCGTGCTCACAACCGAAGCAGTAGTTTCCGACATCAAGGAAGAAACTCCCGCAGCGGCTGCTCCTATG
>JAZOLR010000228.1:0-12970 GCA_045653255.1 Eubacteriales bacterium
GTCAAAAAATGTTACTTTCATCTCTGCCCCCTGCTTGTCCAATGGCGTTACTTACATTATATCATATTTTTGTGAATTTTTCAACCACTATCGACTAAATGCATTACGCCTGTCAAAATTTCGTTACAAAATTATGCAAACCCCATTTGCAAACTTTCTTTCGTATGCTATAATTACCACACGGTACATTTGTACCTTGTATAATTTGGAGGCATTTATGAATAAGTGGAGTCCCGAAAGAGCGGAAGCAATCCGCGAGTTTATAGACGAATATTTTATGGAAAACCGCAAGTCCCCAACGGTGCGCGACATCGCGGCGGGAACGGGTATCTCCAAAACATCGGAGCAGAGATATCTCACCGATATGAAGGAGCACGGCGAGATCGAATACAACGGTCGCCGCAGTATCGGCACAAATCTCTCGCGCAATATGTTTGAAACCACGCCCGCGATTCGCTATGATTCTACCGTGTCCTGCGGGTTGCCGAGTGAACCAAACGCGGAAGAAGCGGAGATCATTCCGTTGCCGACGGCTCTTGTGGGAGAGGGAAAGTTTTTTATCCTTACCGCGAATGGCGATTCGATGACGGGCATCGGAGTTGACGATGGCGACCTTGTTATTGTGCGAGAGCAGAACACTTGCAGGGACGGTGATTATGCCGTTGTCCTCGTGAACGGAAGCGAAACGTTGCTCAAGACGATAACCTATCTTCCCGACAATAAAGCATATCTGCTTCACGCCGAAAATCCCGATTACGAAGATCGTATTGAGCGCAACGTACAGATTCAAGGAATTGCTACGCAGGTAATCAAGAAACTTTGACGGCTCTGCTTGTCTATCGGTCTTTGCAAGCATCGCCGTTGTGTCCCAAATCCGTCTATTATGTGGCGTTTTTCTTTTTGCTCTTTGCTCTTGCACGTGGTAGTGCAATAAAATGAGACGACACGGAATAAACTCCGTGTCGGCTTTTAACTGTCCTTTAGCGCCTGTGGCTAAGTCGGGAAGATTTTTTATGGCGGGTGTGCGTTCAATCTCTCGCTACGGCTTTGAGGTGTTCGACGAATCTGCGGGCGCAGAGGGAGTGGTAACCTTTCTTGCGCGTGTAGATGTAGGTGTCGCGCTTGTAGTCGCCTATTTTTTTGAGGGCGACTTTGTCGGAAAACTGCCCCTGCCACGAAAACGAGGGAACGAGCGTCATACCAAGACCGAGTTCAACGCATCGGCGCACGTAGAAGGGGTCGTCGCTCTTTATCGCTATGTGCGGACGAAAGCCGTGTTTCTCGCAGAGGGAGTTTAGCATTTTGCTCATACTGCTTGCATCGCCGAGGGTTATAAACGGCTCGTCGCGAAAATCCGAAAGCGAGATTTCTTTTTTCTTTGCGTGCGGACTGTCTGCGCTTACCGCAAGTAAAATATCCTCGGTTACCAAAAGCGTTCTGTCAAAATAGTCGGAAATGCCGTCTTTTTCACCGTCAATAACGATATCGAAACGCTCGCTCGTCGGCTCTGCAAAATGGAAAGTCTCTATCTCAACTTCAGGATACGTGCGTCTGTATCTGTCTATCGCTTGCATAACTATTCGTCTGTTTGAATTGATGCATATCTTTATTTTACCCTTGTCGTAACTGTCGGTCACCTGCAAAATAGCATTTTCGAGTTCTTCCAACGTGCGACGTGCGCCCATATAGAAGGTCTTTCCCTCGGCCGACAAACGAATTCTGTTCGCTTGTCTTATAAAAAGTTCAACCGAAAGTTCACCTTCAAGCCTCTTTATGCTCTGCGAGATGTCCGACGGCGGCACTCCGTTCTTCCTCGCCACCTCGGAAAAATTCTCACACTCCGCCGCCTGACAAAAATACTTCAACTGCAAAAGTTCCATACTTCTCTCCTACTTATATCTATTTTTTATCTATTTTTCTCTCTTGCCTCTAACTCGTCTCTATTCCGCTACCGTTTTGCTTCTCGTTGCGCTACCGTTTTGCTTCTCGTTTCTACTTCTCTTTCGTCTCTATCTCAATATCCCATCGCCTTTTCTACATATTTCATTGTAACACAAACTGCTATCACTTTCAAGTGATAGCAGTATATTTTATTTTATTATTTACAATATGCTGGGGGTGTGGTAGAATTGATGTGCAGCAAAATGCAAAAACAGACAAAACAAAACTAAAATGAAAGAGGTTACAAACAATGGCAGAATTACTCGAAATCATCATGATTGTAAGTTTTGGCGCATCATGGCCGCTTAACGTAATTAAATCCTACAAGGCAAGAACGGCAAAAGGCAAGAGCCTTCCCTTCCTTTGCCTCATTTTCTTCGGTTACATAGCAGGTATCGCGTCCAAGTTCGTAAACGAAGCATACATGGCTAACTTCGCAGAAAAGTGGTACGTTCTTTTCTTCTACGTGCTCAATCTCGTAATGGTTGGCGCAGACCTTATCCTTTACGCAAGAAACACGCGTCTTGACCGCGCAGCAGAGCAGAAATAATTCTCAAAACCGAAAGGTTTTTTAAAAAGAAGCACAAAATGAGAAGTTACACCGACATAAAATACAAAAGCAACGAACTTCCGCTTGAATTGCATCTTCCCGATAGCGAAGAATTTTCGCTTTTCATCTACTTCCACGGTGGCGGACTTACATCGAGTTCCTACAATCTGCCGAAGAAGTTCTACGCGCCCACACTTTGCGCTCACAACGTAGGTATTGCAAACGTGGAATACACGCTTTACCCGAAGGCAAAATATACCGATTTCATCGAGGATTGCGCTGATGCGGTCGCTTGGGTTTTCAACAATATTGAAAAGTACGGAAAGTGCCGTTCAATATTTGTCGGCGGCGCAAGCGCGGGAGCGTATATTTCAATGATGCTCGAGTTTGACGGCGAATTTCTGCGCGCACGCGGAATTGATCCCCTTGACGTGAAAGGTTACATCCACAATGCAGGACAACCTACAACGCACTTCAAGGTGCTTGACGCCGAGAGAGGCATCACCGACCGCGCACGTGTGATAGCCGACGAGAAGTCTCCCATCTTCCACGCAGGCGAGGCGGAAAACTACTCGCCTATGCTCATTATAAACGCCGACAACGACAGCGTTAACCGCTATGAGCAGACACAACTTTTTATGTCCACTCTCAAATATCTCGGTTACGAGGACAAGATAACTTTCAAACTCATGCACGGCACTCACTGTTCTTACGACTTTGAAAACGACGAAAACGGAGAGAACGTTTTCTCAAAATTGATAATTGATTTTATAGAAAGTGTAGAGAAAAAATGAGAACTTACTCAAACGTAATTTACAAAGACGAACTTGATATGAACATCTTTTTGCCCGACGAGGGAGCGTTTTCCCTTTTGGTATACTTTCACGGCGGCGGACTCACGAGCGGAAGCAACGGCGGCTGCGAGGCATTTGCCGAGGTGCTCTGCGAGCGTGGCATAGGTGTTGCAACTGTCAACTACCGCATGTACCCCAAAGTCGGATACCCCGTTTTCATTGAGGATTGCGCCGAGGCGGTTGCTTGGGTATTCAAGAACATAAAGGAATACGGTGAATGCAAGGGCATCTACGCAGGCGGCTCAAGCGCTGGCGGATACATCTCAATGATGCTTCAATTTGACAACAAATATTTACAAAAACACGGTATAGACCCCACAGACCTCGCAGGATATATCCACGATGCAGGACAACCCACCGCGCACTTTAACGTAATACAGAAGGAGCACGGCGTTGACGGCAAACGCATTATCGTTGACGAGACTGCGCCTCTCTACCACATCGGTCTTGCAGAAAAATACTCGCCTATGCTCATTATCGTTTCCGACGACGATATGAAAAACCGATATGAGCAGACACAACTCGTCATTTCCACGCTCAAGCATTTCGGTCACACGGAAAACGTGTACTACAAAGAAATGCAGGGCACTCACTGCGCCTACGTCTACAAAAAAGACGAAGACGGCAAGGGTGTCTTCGGAAAGATAGTAGACGAATTCATAAAGGCAGTAGAAAGCAAATAAAAGAAAAAAGCGTTAGTTTCACACCGAAAGGCGAAAACTAACGCTTTTTGTATACATAAGTTTACATTTTGTTTTTCGTTGCCTCATACAAAGCAAACGCGGAGAGAGTGAAGCCGTCGTTTATCTCGCCTTTGGAGATTTTTTCTTTCAACTCATCGGGCGAAAGTTCAAGAGAGGAAACGATACCCTCGTATCCCTCTTGCGTTTCGTAGGAAGACACCTCGCACAAGACGACGTCGGCAATGCCGAAAGAAAGTCCGCTATCTGCGGAAACCTCGCCGAGTGAAAAGGTCTTTTCTACCGTCGCGCCTATTTCTTCCGCGAGTTCTTTTTTTGCGTTTTCAAATGCCGAAAGTCCGTCTTCGCCAAATCCACGCGGAAAGCACAACTGATATGCGCGAATGGGGTGTCTATACTGATTGATAAGCAAAAATTTTCCCTTGTACATTGGCACGCACACAGTACCTCTGCCGAGTGCGCTCGGAATTACGCGCTCGTAGCGAAAGTACCTGCCCTCCGACTTCACCAAGTCAACGACAAGGGTGTTATAGGGGCTTTTATAAACCACGCCGAGTTCTTTTTTCGTCTCTTTCGCGTAGTTTTCAAGTGTTTCTCTGTCGGTGACTATCTCTATTTCGCTCGACGGCAAAAACGCCTCGGGCTTTCTCTTCATAAGTTCAAAATACTCATTTAATGCGTCTGTAACTTTCATATTTTCCCCCTAAAACTACCGTCATATCCCGTACGTAAAGCGCGATATTCTTAACGCATTGGAAAATATCGGGTATCTTTGCCGCGCCTGAAATGACAGAGCCGCAAAAACCGAATAGAATTATAACTATGACTTTGGCAACGAAATCGCCTATGTGAAGTCCTATAAACCAATTCGATGCCATACCCTCGAATATCGAGAAAACGTACTCGATAGCCGAGAAAAGAAGTATGTAAAACACGGCAACGGCGGAATAGCGCGTAAGTCTGCCGAGCATGGCAAATTCCCAACGTATTCTCTCGCGGACAAATGCCGTTTCGTAGGTTTTTTCTTCGGTTTTTTCTTTTGCATTTGCGTTTTCTATACTGTTTTCCGCAGATTTTCTGTTTTGTCTTCTGCGCTTTCTGTATTTATATTCGGCAATTCTCGCAACCCCTGCCCACTCACGCGGCGAGGGTGCTTTTTTATTGTATGCGGTGTCATCTTCCGAAAGAATTTTTTCTATACGGAATTTCAACTCCGCGGTAAAGGTCTCTTTCTCTTTTCCCACGTCATAATGGCGCGATACACCCGAAATACTGTCTTCAAGGGTGTAATTGTACGCCAAATTAACAATATGCAAGGCAATATACTGCTCGTCTGTAAGTTCGCTTGCGTTCTTTTTATCTTCGGGGTTTATTCTGTTCAACCAATTTGAACGGTTGTCCATCTGTGCGGGTAAAAGTCCTTCCGCCTTCATCTGTTTTTCTGTCGCGTCAAGGAGTTTCACCGCCGCGTTATATCCGTTTTGCCAACGGGGATGCGAAATATCGCGTTTTCGTACAAACTGCTCTATCTTCTGCATAATTCCGCAGAGCGTGGAAGTTGCTTTTTTCGGCGGTATATTTGAAGTTTCCGTCACGCTAAGCATAAGCATAAGTTTGACGTAGCGGAGTATGTACTGCATATCCGCAAGTTCGTTTTCAAGTTGTGTAACGTCTTTCGAGGACTTCTTCCCTTTTTCACACGCGATTGTCAATTCCTCTATTCTCGCGCTTATCTCTGAAAGGTCGCTATACTGCAACGCATTTTTCATAAGTTTTACTCTGTATGTGTCTTCCGCTTTTATCGGCAGACTTGAAAATATGAACTCGTCCTTGTCCATATCGGTGCATTTGTCAAGAGACTGTTGCATATATTGAGAGGCGGTGCGCTTATTTCCGTAAAGAGAAACGCGCATAGCGCCACTCTTGAAAAGTGAAATTATGTGCGGATAGGTCTTTTCGTTTTTTATAAGGTCGGCGATAGCGAGAGAATCGGAAAGTTGATTTAACGTAACGACGACACAGTTTCCGTTTTTCGCTATCTCGTTTATTATCGCTCTTTGACCTCTTATTATGTCCGACGGTTTCGTTCTCACGGAGTCGAGTTCAAACAAATAAACGCGCTTGTCCATTTTACACCTCTTGCAAAGTTTTGTTTACAAAATGCAATTTCAAATATTAAGTATGAAGGGCTTTACTTTTCCTGCAAGCACCTTTTCTATAAAATCTTTTTCGCTCTTGATTTTTGAACGGGATTGCATACCTGCGAAATTTCTTCTGTCTACGGAATGGCAATCCGAGCCTGCGAATTGAATAAGACCGTAGTTTTTCGCGTATTCTTTCGCCCTAGCGTTTTCAAACTCGGGGCGGCTCGAGTTATGCTCCACGCCGTGAACGCGACGTGGGAAAAGTCTTATATGGTCGATATAATACTGCTCGCGGAAGGGGTGCGCGTGAATAACGAGTGCGCCCTCGTCCATAGCGAGTTTGAGGCGCTCGCTGAATTTTATGCCGGACAAATCGGGATGCGCAAGATACCACGCCTTGTCAAGCCCATAGACAAGGAAGTCTGAGCCCTGATAACTCCACTCCGCGCCGAGAAATACGGAAATGCCCATCTCCTTTTCAAGTCTTTTCGCTTCCTCGTAGTCGGCGAAAAAGGCGTTCATCTTCTCTTCCCAGAGAGTAGGATTTTCTTCGGTATTGCTCACGTTTGGAAAATGATTTGTCACAAATACGCCCTCATATCCAAGCGATTTGTAAAGTTCAAGGCTCTCTCGCACACTTGCGCGCGCGCATTTGCTTGCAGGAGAGGTGTGAAGGTGTGTTTCGTACTTATACATGAATTTTCTCACTTATCTTTTCGTATCTTAAGTCCGGATCATTCCTCTTCGAGGGAGAGTGTAAAGGGCTTTACTTTTCCTGCGAGCGTTTTTTCAACGAAGTCCTTTTCGCTCTTTATTTTGGAGCGTGACTGCATACCTGCGAACTTTTTCTTGCTCACTGAGTGACAGTCAGAGCCTGCGAAAGGGATAAGTCCGTAGTTTTTTATATATTCCTTTGCTCTTGCGTTGCAAAACTCGGAGTTGCTTGCGTTATGCTCTGCACCGTGAACCTGACGGGGAAAAAGCCTTATATGGTCAATATACGATGCCTCGCGGAAAGGGTGAGCGTGGATAACGAGTGCGCCCTCGTCCATAGCGAGTTTGAGGCGCTCGCTGAATTTCATATCAGGCAATTCGGGATGGGCAAGATACCACTCTTTGTCAAGTCCGTAAACGAGGAAGTCAGAGCCTTTGTATCCCCATTCCGCGCCTGCGAAAACGGAAATACCCACTTCCTTTTCCAACTTTTTCGCATCTTCGTAGTCGGAGAAAAAGAAATTTATCTTTTCTTCCCAACTTGCATCGCTTTCAATATTGATATTTCCGCCGACAAAGTGATTTGTAATAAATACGCCTTCATATCCAAGCGATGCGTAAAATTCAAGACTTTCGCGCACGTTTGAGCGCGCGCATCTGCTAACGGGGGAGGTGTGAAGATGAGTTTCGTACTTGTACATAGTTATTCCCTCTGTTATCTTTCAAACTTTCTATATATTCTACAAAACAAATATATCACAAAACAATCGTGCTTTCAAGTCTCAAACGCAAAATAACCCTCAAAAAAATGAAAAATATGTTGACTTTTCACACGGCTATGTGGTACTCTATTATATATAATGTTATACATAAATACGCACGTAAAAATACAAGGACATATAAAAATGACACTCATCGAACTTTTCGACAAATCCGCGATAGACAACGTAGCGCCCGCGTTATGCTGTCGGCCCGACAGAATTATTTACATCGGCGACAATTCAAAACTAATGGAAAAACGCACGAAGATATATAAAGAGATATTCGCAAAAAAGGGAATGCGTACAGAAGTCTATTTTAAATCACTCCCAAAAACCAAACTCGACGTGGTCGTGGAGTATTTTTCAAAGATTGTTGAAAAATACGGTGATTGCGTTTTCGATTTGACAGGCGGTGCGGAAATTTACCTTGTCGCTGTGGGTGTCATACTCGAAAAATACAAAGAAAAAGTGCAATGCCACCGCTACAACGTATTGAACGAAAAACTCATCGACACCGACACGGACGGCAAAATATGCGCTACTCACAAAGTGTCGCTCGCGGTTGAAGAAAACGTAAGAATATACGGCGGCGAAGTAAAAAGAGGAAGTGATGAATTTTCAACTTATTCGTGGGGTTTCACAGACGAGTTGAAAGGCGACGTATTCTCTTGCTGGGAAATTTGCAAAAAGGACGCAAAGCGCTGGAACGTGCTTATAGGCGCACTCGGTGAAATGTGCTGTGAATCGCTTTCCGCTTCGCCGTCGGTACTCGTTCCCGTGAGTGTTGCGATTACCGTCGCTTCAAAATGGAGAGTGTCATACAACGAAATTCTATCGCTTCTTTTGGACTTCAGAAAAAAAGGATTTGTAAAAAATCTCTCGGTTGAAGAAAACATTGCATTTGAATTCAAAGACGAGAATACCAAGCGTTTGATTTCCGTCGCAGGTCAAGTGCTTGAACTCGTTGTCGCTTTCAAAATGAGAGAAATACTTGACGAAAACGGACGTCCGCTTTACGACGACGTAAAAGTCGGCGTGGTCGTCGACTGGGACGCAGACGGCGAAGAAGACCGTGCAGGCGAGAAAGCGACCATAAACGAGATAGACGTTTTTGCAATGAAGGGTGCACTTCCCATTTTCGTTTCCTGTAAAAACGGCAACTTCGACAATGAGGAAATATACAAACTCCATTCCGTCGCTTCACGTTTCGGCTTTGATTACGGCGCAAAGGCTATCGTCGCATCCGAGTTTGAGAAGATAGGGAATCGCAAAGTGCTTGAAGCACGTGCCGTCGATATGGGAATAAAAATACTCAAAAACGTAGACGAAATAGACGACGGCGAGTGGGAAAGACTTCTTCGCGCTTTGTGGAGCGAACAATAAATTCTCGTTTCCAACAGTAAAAATTCTGTGCAAATAACAACTTAAGTTTACAAAAGCAATATAAAACTACCAAAAAGGAAAAAACATACCAAAATGAAAACAAACCGTACAAAAAATAAAATAAAGAAAATACTGTTGCTCATTGTTTTCATAATAGAAGCGTTAATTTTGTATTTATGCCTTAAAGACGCGCGCTTCTGCGATACTTGCGAACTTCCTTTATCGGAATGCGCGGGTCACTCTGTCGCAGAAACTACGACAACGGTGCAAAAGACGTCTAAAACTACGGCAACAACCACAAAACCAACCGCCACAACGAAAGTAACGACTACGGCAAAACCTGCGGTGACAACGAAAGTAACGACCGCGGCAAAACCCGCGGTGACAACGAAAGTAACGACCGCGGCAACAACGAAAGTAACGACCACGGCAAAACCCGCAGTGACAACGAAAGTAACGACCGCGGCAACAACTGCAGTAACGACTACGGCAAAACCTGCGGTGACAACGTCAGAAGTCCCCGAAATAACAGACCCAAACGAGTATTACGGCGAGAGCATAGGAAATCCGCTATCTTCCTATTACAATACGTCGGTAATCGCGAGAAATCCGTGGGATATGTACTACTATAACGGCAAACTGTTTATCGGCGGCGGTGATTACGGTGCAAACGTTGGCGCAATGTCCATTTTCGCCTACAACGGAAGCGAATGGGAAAACGTATGTGTCACAAATGACCACGCAATTTCACGTTTTTCCATGATAAACGGCAAAATATACGCAACGGGTGTCGACTCGCTTGGCACTTGGGAAGTGGGAAATTACTATATCTATGACGGCGCTTCTTGGAACGTTTTTTATAACCTTCCGCACGCAGTACATGCCTACGACGTAATAAAATGCGAGGACGGTATTCTTTTCGCCATAGGCACGGAAAACGCATACTACTCGCCCGCACAACTGAAAAATAACGACGGCGAGTGGGTAAACGTACCGCTCTACAAGAATGAAAAAAATATAGTCGGCGATGCTACGTACTCGTATTTCCGAATATACAATCTCTTTGAAACGGAAAACGGAATATACGCATTCGTATCAGAGGCAAAAGCGAATAGTTTTAACAACTCAATATATAAATACGAAGACGGCAAACTAGTCCTTCAAAACACAATTGCAAGTATCGGAATAACGTCATATAAGCAAAACGGAAACCGTCTATGGCAGGATTATCTCGGCACGTCTGTCACACGCAACGGATACTGCTATATGACAAGCGGATATATCTATAAGACGAACGATTTTCGCTCGACAACCCCAATTCCCGCACCGAATGATGCAGCCGTCAGCGACCTATTATACCGCGACGGAGTCTTGTATGCGCTCGGATTTATACAATCAAGCGCAACGAAGTTTGATGGGTTTATATGGGAGATTGACGAAGACGACAACTTCACCACTATATGCGAATTCAAAACGAAAGATGGGTATCCCCTTAGTTTTGAGTATGACGGAAGTTATTTCTACGTCGGTGTCGGCAACAGAGAAAACTCCTCTGCGGTGGGAAATATGTATCGCATAGAGCCAAAAAACAAAGATTGAATAAACAAAATGCACACAATTATTTACAATTGTGTGCATTTTTATAATTTTTACAAAATAACCGTGATTTTGATTTTATTTACTGAATGAGCGCATCAGTCTAAATGCCTGCTCTGCGGCATCGGCGAGATTTTTCGATGCTTTTATTGTGTCTTCGCTTCCGTATACATTCTTATAGTTGGCTATCTCATCGTCGGGCAGGGCGACCACAAAATGCGTGGCAAGCACACAATAACCTTTGCGGCACCTGTTGAATTGAATGGAACGCGCGGGAATATGGCAGTTGTAGTGAATATGAGAAACAAAAAATATTATATTCATAGAATTGTTTTACCTAACAACGCAGTTTTTGAATTTGACATAAAAAAAGATACAAATCAAGAAATGCGTAAGGGAGTGCCTAAAAGGTCTCTTGCCGACGCTACAGGATTTGTATCTAACAACAGTATACCGCAATCTGCGGAAAAGTCAATAGTTTCTGCAAAAAAATCTTACGACCGACAAGCCATCTCCGACGATGAGATAACCGACGCGAGAGTTCAAATCCTTCCTCACAAAGAGAAAGAACCCCAAACTGAACCGCGAGGGTTCGTTTGGGGTTCTTCTTGGCGGAGAAGGAGAGATTCTCGGCACACGCAGTCGCATGGTCGTTGCGCGTCATTCGCAGGCTCATTTCTTCAACTCCCTGCTTGATGCTTTCCTCGGGTAAAAACAACCGTTTAGGTTGTTTTTACCCTCGTCACTTCTACGCTTTGCTACGCATAACTTCGCCTTTCTGCTTCTTCTATCGCTTACGCTCTGCATCAGCAGGGGCTCAGTCAACTCGCGCCAATTAACCGGCTCGGTAGAGTTCAAATCCTTCGCAGCCAAAAAGAAAAAACTATAGCACCACGCGAGGTGGTGCTATAGTTTTTGGCGGAGAAGGAGAGATTTGAACTCTCGCGCCGCTTAAATCCGACCTACACCCTTAGCAGGGGCGCCTCTTCGGCCAACTTGAGTACTTCTCCATTTAAGCAGACCGCCGATTTCAGTCTGCCGTTATATTATACATAAATAATACCCTTTTGTCAAGACTTTTTTGCAAAAAAGTGTTTTTTAGACAGTATATGACTTTTCCTTTTGTTATCTCCTTTATATTGCGAGATTTAATTTGCGGTTTTCTGCTTATTTATTGACACGGGCGGAAAGGAGTGATATAATAACTGTGCAACCCCGATTTATTCAAAGGAGAATACCCATGCCTAATATATTCGTAAAATCCCCTCTAAAAGACGATAGCAATATCAAGTTTTACAACATTCTTGAAAATCCTGCTTTTTCGATTCACGGACTTATCCGCGAGGATGGCGCGTTTGTGAGACTTCCCGAAAAGGTTGCAAGTACCTTAAACGTTAACCTACATAAATTCTATAGCGCCACAACGGGCGGCCGCGTGAGATTTTGCACCGATAGCGAAACGGTGGTTATAAAAGCGGTAATGCACAATATAAACCTCGACTCAAACACGACGACTTCAGGCAATGCAGGTTTTGATTTGTACGAAAGAAAAGACAAAAAGCAGTACTTCCTCGGAAACTTTATGCCGCCGTGGAATATAGAAGACGGCTTTACCGATTTTGTCAAACTTGATGGCAAAAAAGAGCGTGAACTCGTCATAAACTTCCCTATGCGAAGCGGAGTAAAAGAACTTTATATCGGTCTTGACGAAAGTGCTTCCCTCTCATCGCCCGAAGACTATACAGTAAAAACTCCCGCCGTTTTCTACGGCTCGTCAATCACTATGGGACTTTGCGTTTCCCGTCCCGGTTGCACCTATGAAAGCATTATGTCGCAACGCCTTGACTTCGACTTTGTAAATCTCGGTTTCGGCGGCGGCGCAAAAGGCGAAAAGGCAATGGCGGAATATATAGCAGGGCTTGATATGAGCCTTTTCGTGCTTGACTATGACCACAATTCTCCCAACCCCGACCACTTAAAAGAAACGCAATGGGATTTCTACAAAACAGTGAGAGAAGCACACCCCGACACCCCAATCGTCATGATGTCGCGCCCGAAATATTACTTGAGCGAAGTTGAAAAACAACGCAAAGCGGCAATAAAAGAAAACTACGAAAAAGGTCTTGCCGAAGGCGATAAAAACCTCTTTTTTATCCCCGGCGACACGATTATGAATGAGTTTGTGCGCGACTGCGGCACAGTTGACGGAATTCACCCAACGGATGCAGGATTTTTCTGCATGGCAAACACTCTTATGCCTCTTATAAAGAAACTTTTGTCTCTTTGACAACAAAAGACCAAGCGACTTATAGACGTACTCTAAAGG
>JAZOLR010000229.1:0-6438 GCA_045653255.1 Eubacteriales bacterium
TGTATGCAAACGAAAATATAATTAAAACTTTTTTCCTTGTGGTCTCACCAAAATTCTCCGCCAAAACGATCGTGGGAATTTTGAGTGGAAATCGTTGTTTTCGTCCCGTACGTGTACTCTGTACTCCGAGAGGGCGAAATCGACGATAGAAAATGCCGAATTATAATAGAAATGCGTCAGCATTTCTTTCCGCTTGGGGCAGATTTATACTGACGCATTCTTTTTTATTTAAATTATAAGTTATTCGGCATTTTCGGTTACACCAAAATTCACCGTTCGTCAATAATAGAGAATGTCTGCATAGGTAGGATGCGGCCAATACTCCTTCGACGTCTTCTTTTCCATTTCGTCAACGTAGGAACGCAATTCCGTCATTATGCGGCGGACGTTCTTTTCGTAGGAGTTCGCCTTTTCTTCTGACGTGCGGCATTTTTCCGCGGACGTGACCGCACTTTCGAGGCGCGAGAGGGCGGAAGTCGCTTTGTCGCAGAGGGAAGAAAGTTTCTTTACCGTATCTTTTTCGTATCCGTACGAGCCTATTTCAAGTTCGTGCTTCTTTATTGCAGTGTCTGCAAGTCTGCCGATGTAAGACGATACCGCAGGCAAGAATTCTCTGTTCACCATTTCTATCATAGTGAGTGCTTCAATATGAACGGTTTTCGCAAAGTTTTCAAGCATTATATCGCAACGCGAGTCAACTTCCGATGCGGTGAATATTCCGTGGCGTTCAAAAACTTCCACGTTCTCTTTTGCGCGGAGATAAGGCAACGCCATCGCACTTGAACGAAGGTTGGGAAGTCCGCGTTTTTCCGCTTCTTCGTACCAACCGTCAGAATAACCGTTTCCGTTGAAGATAACGCGCTTGTGCTTTGCGTAATATTCTCTTACTATGTCAAGCACCGCAGTGCGAAGGTCTGTAGTGCCCTCGAGTCTGTCGGCAAATCTGTCGAGCATATCCGAAACTATCGTGTTAAGCACGATATTCGGGTCGGCGATAGAAAGCGATGAGCCGAGCATACGGAATTCAAACTTGTTACCCGTGAATGCAAAGGGCGAGGTGCGGTTTCTGTCGGTGTTGTCTTTTCTTATCTTCGGGAGTACGTCTGCGCCCGTGTCCATATAGACCTTTCCGCGCTTTCCGTATTCTTTTCCCGCTTCTATCGTCTCGAAAATTTCCGTCAATTCGTCACCGAGGAATATAGAAACGATAGCAGGAGGCGCTTCCGTCGCGCCGAGTCGGTGGTCGTTTCCTGCCGTCGCAACCGTGAGGCGAAGAAGGGGCGCGTATTCGTCTACCGCCGCAATAACCGCCGTGATAAAGAGCAAGAACTGAAGATTTTCAGAAGGCGAGTCGCCCTGCTCAAACAAGTTCACACCTGAAGTAGTGGAAATTGACCAGTTGTTGTGTTTTCCGCTTCCCGCAACGCCCGCGAAAGGCTTTTCGTGGAGAAGGCAGATATATCCGTGACGCTCTGCAACCTTTTTCATCATTTCCATCGTAAGTTGGTTGTGGTCGCAGGCTATGTTCGTCGTTGCGTAGATGGGGGCGAGTTCGTGCTGTGCGGGTGCGCCCTCGTTATGCTCGGTCTTCGCCATAACGCCGAGTTTCCAGAGTTCTTCGTCAAGTTCGTCCATAAACGCCTTGACAGACGGCTTTATAGTACCGAAATAGTGGTCGTCAAGTTCCTGACCTTTCGGGGGCATAGCGCCGAAAAGCGTTCTTCCGCAGAGACGGAGGTCTGTGCGCTTCGCGTAAAGTTCACGCGGGATAAGGAAATATTCCTGCTCTGCGCCAACCGTCGTCGTGGGTGTGAGGTCGCCCTTTCCGAATATTTCAAGTATTCTCTTCGTTGACTTCGCTATCGTCTGCATAGAACGGAGCAAAGGCGTCTTCTTGTCAAGCACTTCTCCGCCGTAAGAACAGAACGCGGTGGGGATATAGAGCGTTCCTTCCTTTACAAATGCAGGCGAGGTGGGGTCCCAAGCGGTATATCCGCGCGCTTCAAAGGTCGCACGAAGTCCGCCCGACGGGAAAGAAGATGCATCGGACTCACCCTTTACGAGTGCTTTTCCCGAAAATCTCATTATTACCTGACCGTTGTCAAGAGGCTCTATAAAACTGTCGTGCTTTTCTGCGGTGATGCCCGTCATAGGTTGGAACCAGTGCGTGTAGTGTGTCGCGCCGAGTTCCATTGCCCACTCTTTCATCGCTGCGGCAACCGAATTCGCTATATCAAGTTTCAATGGCTCGCCGTTTTCGATAGTACTGCGAAGCGCTTTGTACACGTCTTTCGGCAATCTCTCGCGCATTGCCGCTTCACCGAAAACCATACTGCCGAAAATCGAAGGGACTTTCTTTCCGTTTTCCATAACCGTCTCCTAAAAATTATATATTCACTCTAATATTTTATGTAACTCAAATTTGAAAGTTTCAAAAACTTTCTTTTGTCGGTAATATTATACAACAAAGCGCGTCGCGTTGTCAAGGTGTTGTTCCACCATTTTCCGCGCGTTTTTCTTGAATTTTAGTATTCCGTTCCCCACTTTTGCATATTTTTCGTTGTTTCTTCGCCGCGT
The DNA here is from genome assembly GCA_045653255.1 of Eubacteriales bacterium. Lineage (GTDB taxonomy): Bacteria > Bacillota > Clostridia > Oscillospirales > CAG-272 > UBA1740. Next base: position 2,578 of record JAZOLR010000229.1, read on the forward strand.
GTTTTCCAAACTTGCGAAAAAAGCGCAAAAAATACCCCCTTTTCCCCTATTGACAAACACTCTTTTTTTAGGTATAATGAATTGTTGTGAAAAAATACGGCATAGCAAAAGAAAATTCGGTTATGCCACTATAAATAGAAAGTGTTGTTTATGAATTACATTGTACTTGACCTTGAATGGAATCAGGCGTACGTTCAAAAGGCTATCGCGGTACAAAAAAGGCTATCTGCGCGACTTCGCGGCGAGGTAATACAGATAGGCGCAGTCAAACTTGACGAAAACGGCAATATCTGCGGTAGTTACAGTATAAACGTAAAGCCAAAATATTTCTGCAAGATTCATCGCCACGTAATGTCGCTGACAGGCATCACGCAGGAAATGATGGATATGGGCACACCGCTCGACCGCGCAATCGAGAGTTTCTTCTCCTTCTGCGGAGAGGACGCGATATTTCTCACGTGGGGCCCTGACGACATACCGATGTTGAAAGATAATATGGTCATTCATTCCATAAAAACGGACAAACTTGACGCGTCATACGACTTGCAGGTGATTTTCAACGCACAGACCGACGGTGCAAAACAGCAACGCTCGCTTGAGTTTGCAATGGAGCATTTCGGAATCGAACAAACGCTCCCCGCACACGACGCGTTAAACGATGCGTACTTCACCGCACTCGTCGCACAGAAACTCAATCTCGCAGAGGGAATCAAGATATGTGAAAAGCGCGTAGGCGAATTTCTGCTTGACGAGACTTACGGCGACTCGAATATCGGCGAAGACGGCTACGTTGAGATAAGCGAATTCCTCGAAACCGAGGACGCAACACTCAAAGTTTGCCCCATCTGTCAAAAAGAGATAAACTGCACGAAAAAGACACTCCATTGCAAAGGACACAAGTACGTCACCCTGCACGAGTGCGAAAAAGACGGAAAACTTTTCCTCAACGTAAAGATGCTCAAAAACTTCGACGAATCCTGGCGCGCGCACAAGACGGTAACGTTCGCAGACGAAGACGCGATAGCGGACTACGAAAGACGCCTCGAAGAAAACTCGCAACGCAAGCGCAAGCGCACACGCCGTCCGCGCTCACAGAGAAAGCACAATGCGGAAACCGCAACGCAAGTACAATCTTCAACACAAGAATAAACAAACACGAAAAAAGACCTTGATGCAGATAAAGAAGTTTGCATCAAGGTCGTTTTTATTGACAAAAAGTTATTATTGTGATAAACTGCATACAGAAAATTCTTTACAAGCGAGGCATTATGACAAACGCAGAAAGAACAAACGAAATACAAGTCAAAGAAACACCGAAAAAGAGATATTCCGCGCTTGATATTATCCGCGGAATTTCACTCGTCAGTATGATTTACCACGGAATGTGGGACGTTGTATATATGTTTGGCGTGCGTGCGGATTGGTATGAGTCCTACGGCGCGTATCTGTGGCAACAGAGCATTTGCTGGACTTTCATTTTCCTTTCGGGATTTTGTTTTTCTTTCGGAAGACGAAAACTTCGCCGCGCCCTTTTTGTGTTGGGCGGCTCACAGATAATCTCACTCGTTACGGCATTTATTGACGGAGCAGAAATCCGCTTTGGAGTTTTGTGCCTTATAGGCTGTTGTATGCTATTTTGCATACCGCTTGAAAAAGTGCTTTCAAAAATTCCTGCAACAGTCGGATTTTTCGTTTCTTTCGTATTATTTATGTTCACAAGAAACACTCAACTCAAATACCTCGGTTTCGGTACTTTTTCGCTTATTCCGCTTCCGCGCGCGTTGTACGCAAACTATTTGACGGCATACCTCGGCTTCCCGAATGCGAATTTTTCTTCTGCGGATTACTTCCCGCTCTTACCGTGGTTTTTCCTCTTCGTGTGCGGTTTCTTCGCCTGCAGATTTTTCAAAAAACACAATCTTCTCTCGCGCATTCCCGACGTGAGATTTCCGCCGCTTGAATGGCTCGGACGTCAATCGCTTATCGTTTATCTTCTTCACCAACCCCTCGCATACGGAATTTTGTATATCGTTTTTGCAATTATATAAACAAACGGTTGCCAAAAGCAAAAAGGCAACCGTTTTTCTTTTTTTCAAACGATGTTTCGCCCAGAGAGCGGAAAGCGGACGCGGAAAGCAAACTGCCTGCTCTGTCTGCTAATCACTGATAGCGGACGGTGAAAGGCGCGTCTCGGTGAAAACTTTTTTGTCTACAAAAAGCAACTGCATAAAAAAACGACGCGGTGATGAAATCGCCGCGTCTAAAGAGGGTAAAGTGACGGCGAAAACAAAACAAACGCCGTCTATATTGAAAGGAGATTGAAAAAATGCTTGTCTTTTTTACTTGCTCATTTTATGTGCGATAGCAAGCACGCAAAACATCATAACGAGCACGGGAATTGCAACGGTGTAGGAAATGAGATTCATCTCAATTCCGCCCGCAATACCGATAACGAATATAAAAGAGGAAATGAAAGTAACCGTCGCAAACACCGCGCGGAAGGCATCGTTTTTCACAATGCGCAAGAAAAAGGAAATCAACTCCGCAACGTAATCACGGTATTCACTTGTATTCTGAACGTTTTGCATATATTTATTTGTTCTGTCCATTGAAATTACCTCACTTTTATTTTATTGCCGAATTTTCATTTTTCGTGCGTTTTTTCCACTTGTGGACAAATTATAGCATCATTTTTCCATTTTGTCAATAGAAAATTGCCATTTTTTATAATTTTTTCAAAATATTTTTCCAAAAAGTATTTACAATCGGAATTTTTTGTGATAATATAATGATGTAAAAGATTGAAATTTGGAGGGCTTTATGAACTTTTCAAGCCAAGTAAAAGAACTGAAGAAACTCAAAAATATGAACAACGAAACTCTTGCAGAACTTTCGGGAGTGCCTTTCAGTACACTTAATAAAATTCTTTCAAACGATGATGCAGACCCGAAAATGAGTGTTGTGAAAGCGGTTGCACGCGCGCTTGAATGTCCTATCGCCTATCTCATTGACGGCTCGGGCGAAAACGTCAGCGAAACAATGTCCGACTCTGAACGCGAACTTGTCCGCAACTACCGTCTGCTTGACGATTACGGCCGTGAACTTGTCGACACGGTTATGAGAATGGAAGCGGACCGTACGGAAGCAGGAGAAAAACTTCGCAAGTCTGCCGTCATTCTCCAACGCGACGGCGAACGCCACCGCGTAATTCCGCTTTTCGATATGCCCGTTGCCGCAGGGCGCGGCGCATTTCTCGACAGCGATGCATCGGAAGACCTCAAAATCAAGGTCACTCGCACCTCGTCACAAGCGGACTTCGCTCTTCGCATTACGGGAAACAGTATGGAGCCCGAATTCCACGAGGGCGACCTCTTGCTCGTCAAAAAGCAGTCCGAACTTGAACAAGGCGAACTCGGCATCTTCATCGGCGACGGCGCAGGTTATTTCAAACGCTTTATGGGAGACGTTCTCCACTCGCTCAACCCCGAATACAAGGATATTCCAATCAGTTCGTTTTCGGACTTCCGCTGTTGCGGAAAGGTAATCGGAAGAACGAGAATTTAACTCTCGCTTTCCCCCTTACGTTTACAGTATAACACACCCACTGTCCAATAAACAGGACTTTGCTCGAGGTTTTTGCATTTCAATTAAACCGCGAATAAATTTTTGTCACATATTTTTTGTCATATAAAAAACCGTCTCGGTAGGCGTTGTGTTCCAAAGGACACAACGCCAACTCTATTCGCCTTTGGCGAGTTATAATGCTACGCAGTGATATTCGGCCCCAGCCGAGTGGTATTCGCTACGCGAGTTTTGGGAGGCGAATAGAATATCTCTTCAAGGCAACGCTTTGAAATATCA
>JAZOLR010000230.1:0-7066 GCA_045653255.1 Eubacteriales bacterium
TTTATACTTTTACTTATCGCCCATGCTGCTGCCGGCATCTATTCCTCTACTCTTAAATACAGCAAAAAGATTACTTATATCGTATGGGGCGCTTGGGTAGTCCTTCAAACAGGACTTCTGTTCTTCACGGAATTTGTGCTGACAAATTGGGCGTTGCAGTTCTTCGTTGGATTCGTTCTTTCTCTTGTGGGGCAGTATGTGATATTCTTTGTAACCACCAAGGGCAAACTTGCTCAAAGAATCTTTACCATGATGACCTATTCGATCTTCTTCTGCATCGTCATGTCGCTCTTTACTATGATAAGAGGCACGTTCGATGATTTGCATTGGGCACTTACCGCACTCATTCAAACGGTTCTGCTTTCGGCTATCGTTACCTATTTTCTGCGCTACGTATGCACCCTTTGTCGCGCGGCATCAAAGAACATTAAGGCGGGTTGGGCGCCGCTGATCTTTGTGAATGTTGTTTTTATCATTACTATCATACTGTCCTCGGTATTCCCGGTAAGGCTTACAAGTTTTAACGAGCCTGCGGTTATTACATTCGTATTTTTGAGCATTTCCATTATGGCGGTGTATCCCGTTATCTTTTCAAGCATCAACAGTATGTCTGAAGCCGCCGAGAAAAGAGAAGTAGAAACGCAAAACAAACTCCTTGTTGCGCAGATTGAGGCAGAAACTTTGCAACTTGCATCAGATAGCCAGGCAAGACACGACCGCCGCCATCACAATCTCGTTATGCTTGAATTCGCCAAAAACAACGACGTCGAAAACGTAAGAGAATATCTTACAAACCTCGTTGATAGCGATAACAAAGTTAAATCAGACACGCGCCACTGTGATAATATGACAGTAAACACCGTGCTTTGCGTGTATGAAAGAAAAGCAAAGGAAAACGGCATCACGGTCAATATTTCCGCCAAGGCAAGTCGCGACCTTTCGGTTTTGCCGCAAGACCTCGTTATCGTTATTGCCAACCTTTTTGAAAACGCCATCAACGCAACGTCGAAACTGAAAAATAGCGACAAACATATCGACGTTTACGTAAAAGACAATGCACAACGCCTGCTTGTAAAAGTGGAAAACTCCTGTAAAGTAAACTTTACGTTTGATGAAACGCTTTACGGCATCGGCATTCGCTCTGTCATCTCTACCGCGAACAAGTACGAAGGTATGTACGACTTCACCGCAGACAACGGAATATTCTCCGCAAAGGTGAGTTTGAATTTACTGTAAACGCGATAATTTGAAATAAAAATACAATCTACGCCAAAAAACATACAATCTACGCCAAACTCCCCATTTCGGGGAGTTTTTTTATTATTATATAATAAAATGTTTCCGCAAAAGGAGGCGGTATAATTGACGGAAAAGAAATATACCCCCGACGGTTTTCTCTACGTGTCCGAACTTGATAAGTGTCCGTTTTTTGAAAAGGACGAAGCCGCACGACGATGTAATAGCGAGGATTGCTTTTATTGCAAATTTTCGGATTTTCGCAAGCAGGAATACATTGAGCGGGTAGAAAGCGAAGCCCGACGTGGCGTACTTTACAGCGTATGCCACAACGAAAAAAACAAAAAAATCGAGTTATAAATTTTGGAGGAAAGAAATATGAAAAAACGAATTTTAAGTGTACTTATAACGCTCGTGATGCTTGTCGGTCTTGTGACCGTGATGAGCGTCAGCGCGAGTGCGGCAACAACCTACGACGTTGATTTATACAACCCGGGCGGCTATCAATATGAGGGCGGCTCGGCAATAGCGCAATATCGGGTAGATAAGTCAAGTGCTTCTGAGGGGGATACTGTAAAGATCTCCGTGAGTTTATTCAATTCCGGTTGGAGTGTTGACACCGTAACGGTAACGAACGAGTCTACAGAGCAAGAGGTAGCCGTTACCGACATTGGCGGCAACAAATATACGTTCACTATGCCGGCTTCGAACGTATCCGTAAGAGTGAAATGTGTAAGAACACCCCTTGATGTCATTTCCAACACCACTGAAAACGGTACATATACCGTTCCCGCAAAGGTAACTCCGAAGACAACTGCAACGATATACGCAAATCCTGACAGCGGCTATAGCGTTGATACCGTTACCGTTATAGGTAATACAAGCGGAAATTCCGTAGACGTTAGATACGTTGGAAATGACTCCTATACCTTCAAAATGCCGGAGGAACCGGTTACCGTAACAGTTACATTTGGTGATCTCAGATACCACGTTTGGGTAGGCGGCACGCAGATCACAGCAGCAAACGCATCCGACGTGTTCGGTGACGGCACGGTGAAATTCACTCCTGCCAGCGGGTCAACTGCGGCTACGCTTACGTTAAACGGCTACACCTTCAATAACGGAACGATCGATACTGATGCTGTTATTTTCACCGAGTATGAAGATCTCACAATCCTTCTTGCAGGCGAAAATAACATAACAACGGATAAAGCGGGTATCCATGCAATCAACTGCGCCCTTACGATTGCAGATGACACAAGCGATTCGGATATAGGAAAGTTGTATATTACTGCTGAAGATGAGGGTATTTATTGCTCGAAAGATGATTCTTGGGATATACTAACTATTGAAGGCGTTGAACTTAACATTGAAAGCACCTCTTGGGCCGGCATATATACTTATGAAGCAGATGCATGTATCAATTCCGCTACCATTACGATAAAAGCAAAAAGTGACGCTTTGTATGTGCGTGGTGCCGAATATTTTGTCATCACTGACTCTACCGTAAATGCCAACGGCGACGAGTACGGTATAGATTTATCGTATACGAATGAGATGGTAATCATGGACAGCAATGTGAGTGCCGCCGGTTACTTTGCTATTTACTCATTCGATACAAAAATTAGTATTTATAGTTCTGTGTTGGAGGCTACCGGTACCAATAATGCAATTGCACTTAGTTCGGAAACAGGAGTAGTGTATTTCTATGTTAACTCTGCACATTATGTTTTAGCAGGAAGCAGCAAGGACAACGCAGACTATGTAAACCCCACAAATCTAAAGAATTATAGCAAAAAGTACGTTAAGATCGTAAATCGCGATCCGAAAAACCTCTCTGTTACACGCGAGGACGTGACAGAATACTTTGATTCACTGGAAGATGTTTGGGACTATCTGAAAGACGGCGACGTGATCAAGGTGGAGAACGATTATATCGAAACTTATGCTGACGTGTATGCAGAGTTTTATGATGACATTTCTTATACCATTGATCTCAATGGCAATGAAATTCATTTTCCCGAAGATGGCTTATGGCAAGATGCTTATTGGACGGATGTAGGTTGTTTTGAGCCTTACTGCATGCCAACTTTGACGGATAGTGTTGGCGGCGGATTTATGCATGCTATGGTAGATGCAAGATATGCAGACTCTCTGGTAGTTACCGGCGGTACTTATGTGGCATTGTTTGCACCGACTGACACAAAACTCAGCGGCGGCACCTTCACGGGTATGCCCCAGGAAGCGGTTGACGCAATGATGGAGGATCCGTACCAGGCGCAGTTTGCAAAAATGATTGGCACAAAGGGTGTCCTTCACGACAGTTTCTTTGATGATGATATAAATAGTGATGAAGAAGCGGCTGTCGCAGCGTTTAACGAGATTTTTGCAGATAACTATGTTGGCAACAAGGGTTATGGTGTATATGAAACACAAAGCGGTTACTATCTTGTCTATCTTCCCGCCAATAGCACGATTCTTGAGGCTTATAACGTAACTCTTAACTATGGTGTAGGTGATGAAGAAACCAATCTTGCGATCGTTTCCGAGTTTACCGAGCCTGTGCCAAGAAGAATTTCCGGCAAGATATTTATAGGTTGGTATGACGATGCGGAATTTACCGCGCTCCATGATTTCAGCACCGACCTCACCAAAGGCATCACTCTCTATGCAAAGTATGCCGACTACGAGGGCGATAAAGAGGCGTTGAACAATTTGATAGATGCCGCAAAGTCGGATTTGCAGGCGCAGATTGATGCTGTAAATTCCGATTTGGAAGGCAAAGCAGATGCCACTGATCTTGCACAGGCAGTTATAGATTTGAATACCGCAAAGACCAATATTCAGACCTTGCTTGATAAAATTGATGATTATAAGGATGCGGACACGGCACTCAAAACCACCATTGAAGCGGCTGATACTGCAATGAATGCCGCAATCACCGAGTTGAAGAACAGAGTGACCGCCCTTGAAACAGGTCTTACCGCGGCAAACGGAAAAATCGACACCAACACGGCCGACGTCGGCACACTCAAAACAGACCTTTCCATTCTCAATGCTTGGAAAACTGAGGCACAGAACGCAATTATCGCTCTGCAAGATCTTACCAACACACAGGATACAAACATCTCCACGTTGCAGACCGCCGTTGCTGATCTGGATAACGCTTTGACTAAGGCAAACGGCAAGATCGCTGACGCAGAAGACAAAATTGCAGCCCTTGAAGGCAGGGTTTCTGCATTGGAAACTGCTGAGCAGGAATTGGATGCTGCTGTTGCAGCACTCAATGCGGCTATTGCAAATAAGGCAGACACAGCAACCTTAAATCAAAAGGTTGGTGAGCTTAACGACGCAATTACCAAGGCGGAAGCTACCGCTAAGGAATATACCGACGGTGTGGTAAAGAATTTGAGAGCGGCCATTATTGCCGCCAAGGACGAGGCGGTGAATGCTGCAAAGGATCTTGTAGATGCCGCAAAAGAAGAACTGCAAGCCGCTATTGATAACAAGGCAGATACAACTATTGTAAATACCAAGATTGCAAACCTGCAAAATGCCATCACTGCACTTCAGAACGCCAAAGACAATTATATTGCTGCCGATACCGCTTTGAAAGCTGAGCTGGAAGAAGCTATCGCAAAGGCAAAAGACGAGGCCATTGATGCCGCCAAGGGCTATATCCCCTATATCGGAACAAACGGCAACTGGTGGATCGGTGATACCGATACCCTCGTTGATGCAAACGGTATCAAGGGCGATAAAGGTGATAAAGGTGACAAAGGCGACACAGGTGCTACAGGCGCTACAGGTGCTACAGGCGCTACAGGTGCTACAGGCGCAGCGGGTGTCGGTATTGAAAAAATAGAAAAGACCTCGACTGACAAAAACGTGGACACCTACACTATTACACTTACCAACGGCGCGACGTACACATTTACCGTAACTAACGGTCTCGACGGTGCGAATGGCAAGGACGGCGTTGACGGCAAGGACGGTGCGGACGGCATAGATGGTACTAACGGAAAAGACGGCCAAGACGGAAAGGACGGTCAGGACGGCGCGGACGGTCAGACTCCCCACATCGGCGAAAACGGAAATTGGTGGATAGGCGATACCGATACAGGTGTGAAGGCTGCAGGAGATGACGGAAAGGACGGCGCAACTGTTGCTGCAACCGCCATAGGTTCAACTGCCCTCATAAGCAATATAATTCTTATCGCTTTTGAACTTGTCAAGAAAAAGAAACTCTTTTAAAATTTAATATAACCGAAACAAAAAGCGGTGAGCCTCGGCTCACCGCTTTCGTATTGTAAATCAAAGTTTACGTATATTATTTATATTCGGGGTAATCGCGGAGATATTCTTTCGTGTTTTCGCACATTTCGTTGAAGAGTTTTCTCGAATCTTCAAGAGAGAGGTTGTTCTGAGGATCGTTTACAAACGCGCGGAATGCGAGTTCGAGATCTCTCTGCTTTACTGCCTCTATAATCATTTCCTGACAAGCGGAAATAGGCTCGATGAGGTTCTTTATCTGCTTCGGAAGAGGTCCTGCGCATACGGGAAGAACGCTATTAGCCGTGAAGTGCGCGTTGGTTTCAACTACCGCGCCGATAGGCATATCGGGAATTTGGCCCATATTGGGAACGTTTACGTTTGTTACAATATCGCCAAGGCCGAGAAGTGCTCTCATCTGTATAACGCCTTCTTCGCCTGTGGGGTTGAGTTTGAACTTTTCTTCACCGCTTACAAGTTTTGCGCTTCTTGCAAGTCTTTCTTCAAGGTTGTGATATCTCCAACTTACAGGAGTGAGACCGAAGCCCCAGTTCCATACGTTTTCGTGAGAGCCGAGATACCACTTGTTGGGGCAGAATTCTGCGAGGTGTCTGTCACCTGCCGCGCCGAGTACGCCGTAACGCAAGAACAAGTCCATCTTAACTCTGTTCATACTTCTCCAAGCGTTTGCCCAGTTGTCGTCGCTATTGTCCTGCTTATCGTCGTCTACGGGAGTAGCGAGTTTCTTTTCTGCGTAGGGTTTGAGCATAGCGAGAAGGTCAACGTCTCTGTACGTAGCCTTCGTTACCCAAGTGAAGTGGTTAACACCGGTTACCTGAACCTTGATTTCGTCTCTCTTTATAGAGTCCTTGTCAATGCCCATGGTTTCGCAGTACATGTTCTTGAGGAAATTCTGTGTGCCGAATACTTCATGGCAGCAACCGAATGCCTTTATCTTCGGGAAGGTCTCGTAGAGCATTCTTACGCAGAGTGTCATGGGGTTTGTATAGTTGATTACCCATGCATCAGGGCAATTCTTTTCAATAGCCTTTGCGATAACTTCGTACATCGGGAGTGTGCGGAGTGCTCTTATAGTACCGCCAAGACCTGACGTGTCGCCTACAGACTGATATATTCCGTACTTTTCGGGGGTATGTACGTCGCTTTCCATTTCCTTGAAAGTGCCGGGCAAAATGGAGATAACGACGAAATTCGCACCGTCAAGCGCCTCGTCGAGTGTCTTCGCAGCAACGTAAGTGAAGTTGTCCGCGTTTGCATCGGGATTGTCTATTGCAATTCTGTTGCCGATTATCTCGTTTGCCTTTGCCGCTTCGTAGTCAATGTCGTAAAGCGAGACAGTACCGCTCATATCTTTTGCTTGCGCGAGGTCGGTCATAAGTCCCCACGCCCATCCGCGAGAGCCGCCGCCGATATAGGCAATCTTCAAGCCCTCAACCTTGTTGCCGTTGTATGTTACCATAGTAATTCTCCTTTTTCGGATTTATTTGATTACAACAATAATATAATACATATTTTTTATAATGTAAATATGAAAAAA